>JAFGLI010000004.1 GCA_016928115.1 Candidatus Woesearchaeota archaeon
ACTTAAAGCAAACAATCAACAATTTAAAAGGCAAAATAAAAGAATATGGTTTTATATTTAAAGATATAAATAAAATAGAAGAAAAGATAAATTGTGAAATAGAAAAAATGAACTATGATCTGGAAAACAATTATGATAAATTAACTTCTAAACAAAAAAATACTTTTGAAGGATTTAAGAACAAGATTTATGAAAAAATAAATATGTATGAAAAATTTAAAAGTAAAATAGTGACTAAGATTAAAATAATGGAAAGTCATTATAACTTTTATAATGTGATTTATGAGTCTATTATGAAATATTCTAAACAATAAATATTTCTAATATAAAAATAATTATTTATCTTTTACCCACTCTTCTTCAGGAATCGAACTCATCAATTCTTCAAAATATTTATTTTGCACTTCTTCAAAAATACTTAAGGTTGTTTTAATTTTCTCATTAAATAATCTCATCTTATGATCATCTAACATACCAATTAGAACCATCATCCATTCATCAGACAAACCCATTTTTTTACAATTTTTATTTATTATTTCTTCATTTGTCAATTCCTTATCTGTAAAAAAATATCCTGATTCTTCCAAAGCTATATATTCTTTGAATTTATCATTATATTGTCTTACTCTTTTTTCCAAATTATTTTCTAAGGCTATTTCCATTGCTTCCTTGGTAAAACTTCTTCCTAAAACAAAAAGTTCATTATTATCATAGTAATTTATAATATTATCAAAAAAGTCCAGAGAAATATTTATAATGTTTTTATAGTTAGATTCTTTTAACTTATTTTTGTATTCTAAAGCAATAATATAACCACCTAATGGAACAAATTCAGGAAAACCTTCTTTCTTATAATAATCTAAAGCTTTTTCATATAATCCTTTACTTTTTTCAATCCAATCTTCTTTAAAAGCAAGACGCCCTGCGATTAAAAAATCTTTATTTTTTTCGATTTTTTCAAGGATTTTTTCTTTATCTTCTTTTGTTTTTGAATCAAAAAATTCTTCTGAAAGTTGATGTATTTCTATGGATACACCCGTATCTTCACTTATTTCTTTTTCAACTTCTTCAGATGTCTTTTTTCCATTAAGAAGATATTTTGTATATGGGGATAAGTGATCACCTTCGATTAATTCTTCTTCAAGCTCTTTCAAAATCTTATCAGGCTCTTCACCATTCAGAATTCTTCTAGTCCAATCAGATTTTAATTCTGGTTCATCTTCAGCCATTTTAACCCCTTTAAAGAAGTATAAATTAAGATATTATTTAAACTTATCTAAAATCAATTCTGCTATTTTGTGTGGTTCTAATTTTTGAGCATTTATTTGAATTTCATCTTTATGTCTTGAATTCTGTATTTTATCATACCAGTTATCTATATCTTCTTTTTTAAATTCCCAGCCATCTTTTTTAGCCTTTTTTCTTACTCTTTTTTCAGACTCTTCTTTAGGAATATTTAGAAAAAATAATTTAATATCTATATTATATTTCTTTCCAAACTCAATAAACCTTTCTATCCTTAACTCATTATCTTTCTTACTGCTCATAATTCCTTCTATTATTACATTATAATTATTATTTAAATAAAGATCTTCAAGTCTTCTTATTGCTTCATAAATAATATCTCTGTTAGTCTCTTCACCAGAAATATCCCAATAGAATAAATCTGCATTTATAACAGCAACTTTATTTTTTTCTCTAAGTTTTTCAGCTATAATCTTAGATACTGTAGATTTACTTGCACCACCAGGACCTCTTATTATTATTAATTTCATAATTTAATGAAGATTATTTTTATATATAAATATTTTCTTAAGGGAAAATTATAAAACCTAAAAACCCTCAACAATCTCAGTATTTAACTTATTCAAATCACAGAAATCCGTCCTGTAGTTGTAAGCTCCTGCATTTATGAAAACTATTTTGTCTCCGATTTTTGGCTTATTTTTTAGCCTGACAGAATACCTGAAAATATCCAGAGAACATGGAGTATAGCCTTTGATTAAATAAGATTCTCCTTTATTGCCATGGACATCTAATTCATTTTCAACCAATAACTTCAAAGGTAAAAGTATTGTGTCTAAATTAGTATTATAAACAGAAGCATTAATAATAATTGTATTTTCATAAACATTCCTTACATAAGTTATTAATTTTATAGAAGGTGCAGCTATAAATCTGCCTGGCTCAATAATTAATTTTATATTATATTTATCTAAAAAATTTCTGGTTTCTTTTATTTTTTCAAAAATCTTTTCAATATCAAATACTGAAGAATTCCTGTAATAAGAAGGTAAACCCCCGCCAATACTCACAATATCTATTTTCTTAAAAACCTCTTCCTTAATCAAATTCTCTAACTCAAACTTCAAAGACCATTCTCCTATGTTCTGGGTTTTCCTGTGGAAATGTATGCCTAAATTATCTATTTTTTCATATATTTTTTTATCTTCAATAATTCTCAGAATATTCTTATTAATAGCATCTGAATAAAAACCATAAACAAAATACTTTTCTGTGAAAATGGTGTGCTCTTTCAGCCTTAATCTTAACAATATATTCACTTTAGTATTATTTTCTCTTAAAAAATCCTCTAAAATCCTTAAGTCATTTTCATTGTCTATAATAAAAGAAGTAATATTTTTATCAATTAATTCTTTCAATTCTTTCTCATTCCATCCCTGCACTAAAAACCATATTCTTTTTTTGTCTTTTATCTCATCAACAGAATTCTTAAAAGCAACATTGAAAACGCAGCCGGTTTTATCCTCTAAAATCTTACCGACTTCATTATTGGTCTTAAAGGAATAACTAACCATATCACATAATTTTTCTATTTTATTGTACTGCTCTAAAACCTTTTTCTTTGAAAGAACAAATTTAGCCTTATTCATTTTTAATCAAACCTTCTTCAGCCAGTTGATCCAGAACTGAAAAAATAATAAGAGGAAATGTTATTGTAACCTCGCCGATTAATGTAGAGGCTGAAGCATCATCCTTGATTTTTCCCCAGGATTTTGCTTCCTTTGTTGTTGCTCCTGACATGCTTCCTGAGCTTGAATGTGATGTGGTTAAATAAACTGCATAATCCAGGCCTCCATTGATTAAAGCTCCTAAAATAGCATGGTGCTTTGAAACCCCGCCGCCTAAAGCAATCAAGCCTTTTAACTCATCCTGGTCTGTAGTGCATATTAAATTAAAAAAATCCTGAACAACATCCACAATAAAATCCTTATGGTCCTGCTGAAATAAATACAAATGAAAGCCAAAAGCCCCGTCTGTAATAGCAGGACAGAATATCGGAATATTGTTTTTATGAGCCTGGTATAATATTGAATTTTCATCTTTTAGCTGTGAACCCAATTCTTTTAATAATTCAGAAACAGAAACCCTTTTTTTCTTATCATAAACCTTTTTCAGCATCTGCTTCATATTGGTTTCAAATTTCTCGTAAGATTCATTTTTTATTAACAGATTGCCTACCCTGTTGAATCCTTTTTCATGCAAACCAAAATCATCTGCTTTAAAACTGCCAACTAAGAATTTCTCACCCTGTGCCCTCATTATATCCTCTTCAATGCCTCCGACTGTTGTAACAACAACATCTACTAAATTTAACTTAATTAACTGTGCAAACAATCCCCTTAAGCCTGAGGTAACCATATTTGAAGTAAATGTAAAATAAATCTTTGCCCCGTTTTTCTTCATTTTAATAATAACATCTTTAGCTTTATTTAGATGAACTGACTGAAAACCCAGGCCGCCCATTTCTTCAACTAGTTTATTCACAGACATGCCTTTTTCCCATTTTAAATCTTCTACATAGTGTTTCATTTTATTAATGAGAAAAAAACAGGGGTTTTTAATGTTTTCTGTTTTATTACAATAATTAGAGGATTTCCCAATAGTAGTAAAAAAAGAAAGAATTAAAAACAATCTTATTTTTCCAATGTTTATGGATTGTAAATTATATTATGATACTCTCGGGAAAACCGGCATAAGTGAGAGAGAGTTAAACAGATTTGAAAAAACCATGCCTTATGTACTTAAAAAAGGAACTTTATGTGATGTGGGGTGTGGAGAAGGATACTGGCTTGAATATCTCAACCAAAATACAGAACTAACTCTTTTTGGAACAGATATTTCAACAGAAAGGCTGAAACAGGCAAAAGAAAACAGCAAAATAAGAATTATGAATGCTGATATCAGAAATCTTCCTTTCAAAGATAATGAAATAGAACAAATAACAGCCATGGAAATATTAGAACATATTCCTGACTGGAAAAAAGGCCTGGAAGAATTAATAAGGGTAGCTTCAAAAAGAATTATAATTACTATACCATATAATGAGAAACTGAAATATGAAATATGCCCCAAATGCGGAGAAAGAGCTTATTTATATGGGCATATGCATAGTTTTAAAGAAAAAGATTTTAAATCATTAGATATTGATAAAATAGAATTCTTCAAATTTCCTGGCGGTGCAAAAGTGTCTTATTATATAAAAAAACTATTAAATATTAAAAAAGGCCAAATACACACTAATACGCAAAGGACTATATGCCCTCAATGCTATACAAATATTCCATATTCATTAAAAAGAAAATTCGAAAGAGGTTTTAGAAGAATAAATAAAATACTAGAAAAATCTCCAGAATATCTTGTTATTAAAATTGACAAATAAATTTAACAAAACATTTATAAAATTCTTATTCTCTTTAAATAACATGCTTAAATTATATAATACACTAACAAGGAAAAAAGAGGTCTTTAAGCCAATAAAGGATAAAAAAGTAGGAATGTACAGTTGTGGGCCTACTGTTTACTGGTATCAGCATATCGGCAATATGAGAAGCTATGTCTTCGCAGATATTCTAAAAAGAGTTCTACAGTATAATGGCTATAAAGTTAAACATGTAATAAATGTTACTGATGTGGGGCATTTAACCAGTGATGATGATACGGGAGAAGACAAGATGGAAAAAGCAGTGAAAAGAGAAAAGAAAACTGCAAAAGAGATTGCTGATTTTTATTTTAAGAAATTCAAAGAGGACTTGAAAAAATTAAACTTCACAGAGCCCGATAAATGGCCAAAAGCAACAGAACATATTAAGGACATGATAGACATGGTCCAGACTTTAATAGACAAAGGATTTACATATGAAACTTCTGACGGCATTTATTTCGACACTTCTAAATTAAAAGATTACGGAAAACTGGCTAATTTAAACCTGAAAAAATTAAAAGCAGGGAAAAGAATAGACATGAAAGAAAAGAGAAATAAAACTGACTTTGCTTTATGGAAGTTTTCAGAAGAAAAAGGAAAAAGGCAGCAAGAATGGGAAGCCTTTGGCAGAACAGGTTTTCCGGGCTGGCATATTGAATGTTCTGTAATGTCTTCAAAATATTTAGGAGAACAGTTTGACATTCATACAGGAGGAGAGGACCATATTTCTGTTCATCATACAAATGAAATAGCACAATCAGAAACAGCCTTTGGAAAAAAGCCCTGGGTTAAATACTGGCTGCACTGCAGCTGGCTTTTATTTAATAAAGGAAAGATGTCCAAATCAAAAGGAGATATTTTAACTCTGGAAAAACTGGAAGAGGAAGGGTTTAAGCCTCTTGATTACAGGTATTTTCTGTTAAACGCACACTACAGAAAACAGCTTGATTTCTCAACAGAGGCTTTGAGAAATGCTAAAAACTCCTATGAAAGGCTTAAGAATATCATAGCAGAAATAAAAGACGATAAAAAAATCAATGAAAAATACCTTAAAAGATTTGAAGAAGCTATAAATGACGACTTAAACACACCTAATGCTTTGTCTGTTTTATGGGAATTGGTGAGGGATAAAAAGTCTGAAGGCAAGATAAAGACTATAGAGAAAATGGATGGTGTTTTGGGACTGGACTTGCTGAAAAAAGAAAAAAAGTATATTCCTGAAGCCATAGAAAAACTTGCAGAAGAAAGACTTGAAGCAAGAACTAACAAAGACTGGGATAAAGCAGACAAATTAAGAGAAGAGATTAATTCTAAAGGCTATATTATAGAAGATACTAAAAAAGGATATAAAATAAAAAAAGAATAATTTAATAAAAATTATTTGTAATTATTAATTGCTTTTCTAACATCACGTGCCGGAAAATGTGAAATATCGTCATAAGTGCCTTTAAACCTATCGCTGTTTGCTTGTGTTTTCCTGATGCCTTCAACCAACCTAAGATATTGTTCCTCTTTCTTTTCTTCTTCTTCTATAATTTTATTCATATAAAGGCCCATTATCTCCTTTTTTAATCCGTCTTCTATTTCAGGATCCACTAAAAGATTCAGAATCTGATTATGAGATGAATCATTTATATCTTCTTCCAATATTTTTTCTTTACCTATCATTTTTAATTACCTCCTAAATTCTATTCAATTTTAGTATATAATATAAAATGAAAACGGTTTTTATTTATAAATCTTTTGGTTTTGTTACTACTTATTAATAACATAAATACTATAGAATAAAAGAATTAAGCTCTTTTCCTTTCAGCATCAATATGCATGCCATATTCTTCAAGTTTTGAAGACAAATCATCATCCGTAGCTGAAGAGCCCGGCGAGATTTCTTTATTATTTGAATCGTGATATGAACAGGAAATTATTTCTAAAGCTGATATTGTATCTTTATCCTCATCCCTTAGTTTCAACAAAGAAGGAAAATTCAATGGTTTTAATTGTCCATTACCTGATTTATAATCACCAATATTGTTTTCATCTTCTTCAATTAATAATTTAAAATAACACTTATTGCACTCAACAGAATTTTTAGGTTTTCTGTAAATATTACATTTAGTATTATGACCTTTGCAATCAGTACACTTCTTTAATTGCTCAACCAAAGCTTTTTTTTCATATTCTTCCATTTTATATTTAATAGTTAAGATATTATAAATAATTAACTAATATATTTTTATTTGAATTATATTCAATATTTTTTTGTTTTTTTTCAACTAAGATCTCAGGCTTGTTTTCCTCATTTTCTTCTCCATAGACCTCTTCCATATAATTTTTTAATTCTTCTTTTTGATTTGTATCTGATTTTATATTATGTTTATAGTTTAATTGTTCTTCAAATATTCTAAGAGCTTCAGTTTTTTCTTCTAAATCTATTTCTTCTTTATCGAAAAAATTGTCTGCTAGAATATCTCCTATGAACCTCACATAATCCTTCTTTATTTTCCCTTTTTCTTCTTCAAATCTAGTATAAGGACAGTTAGATTTCAATATACTATAATAAGTATCCACAGCAGAATTTTTATCTTTAAAGGTATGATTTAATAAGTCCTCTAGTAAAAATTCAACTTCAGTATCTGAAATTATATTGTCAAAAAACTGTTTAGATGTATAATTGGGTTTTTCATCTTCTTTCTTATTTTCGCTCATAAAATCATTAAAAAATCTATCAAATTTATACTCTTTTATGTCCTTATCCAGAACAATATCGACGAAAAATTGTTTGGTTGTATAAGAACAAACTTCATTATTTATAATGTCCTCGATAAAGTCATCCATCGTATAACTCAATTTATCATCTAGAACAGACTTAATGAAAAAATCTTTAATTGTAATATAATCCTCTTTTGCATAATAATCATCAATAGCTTGCACATAATCCTCTGTTTCTTCTTTATTATTAAAAACTAATTCTATTCCTTTTTTTGAATTATCTTTTTTATCTACCATTATACTATATGTTAGGTATCTCTTATATATAAATATTTCGGTTTAGTTGTCACTTTTAAGGTATAACATACAATTATACACGACAAAATAAAAGACTTCCAGAAGATTAATCAATAACTTTAAGCTTAATATCATCTGTGATTTTTTTATCAGCCTTTCCTTTTTCTATTTCCTCAATATTTATTGTAGACTTAATCAAGCCATATATCCCAGATAAATCATCTTTTGATTCTATGATTAATTTAGGAATGGGCTGTTTAAGGGACATATTATTCTCAGACTTGTATTTTCTCACATAAGAAATAATATCAACTGCTTTATCCCCGAGTTTTTCAGCTTTGTCATCTATTTCTTTCTTATCATATTCATCCCATAAATTAAGATGTATGGATTTTTTTCCTTCAATATCCTTAAAATAAGACTGATAGATTTCCTCTGTTATAAAAGGGACAAAAGGCGCGATCATCTTCAATATCCCCAGAAGAACCTTGTAAAGAACGTACAAGGCAGATTCCTTTTCTTTTTTGTCTTTTGGCTCATAGACCCTTTTCTTGACCATTTCAAGATAATTGTCGCAGAAAACATGCCAGAAGAAATACTCTATTGATTTCTTTGCCTCCTGGCTCTTGTAGACATCAAAATGCTGCTTTGATTCTTTAAGAAGCTTATTGTATTTTGTCAGTATCCCTTTGTCTATTGTTTTTAATTCAGGTTTTTTGATTTTTCCGGGATTGAATCCTTTTAAGTGCATTAATGTGAAACGGGAAGCATTCCATAGTTTAGTCAAAAACCTCCTGCCTTTTTCAAGATCCTGCTCATTAAACCTTAAATCTTCTCCCCATGAGGCTGTGGCAACCCAGTATCTTACAACATCAACATTATATTTTTTCAATAATTCGTCTGTCCATACAACATTGCCTTTGCTCTTGGACATACCTCTTCCTTTTGAATCCAGAACAAAAGTCCCTATCGCTATGTTCTCCCACGGGATATCTTTAAAATGCAGGTATGCTTTAAGGATTGTATAAAAAGCCCACGTCCTTATGATATCATGGCTCTGGGGCCTTAAAGACATAGGGAATAATTCCTTAAAACTATCTGGTTTTTCAAGCCATCTTGCTGCAATCTCCGGAGACATTGAAGAGGTCATCCAGGTGTCGAAAACATCCTCTTCTGCTTTTATTTTCTTTGAATTACATTTGGGGCATTTTTCAGCAGGAATTTTGGTGTTTAAAGGATCCACAGGCAAATCATTTTCTTTTGGTAAAATTATATTACCACAATCTTCACAATACCATGCAGGTATAGGAACACCGTAATACCTCTGCCTTGATATGCACCAGTCCCAGTTCAGGTTTTTGGTCCAGTCCTCATATCTTTTCCTGTAGAAATCAGGATACCAATTTATCTTCCTTCCCTGTTTTATTAAATCCTTTTTGAAATCAAGTGTCTTAATAAACCATTGTTTTGTAACTATAAACTCAATAGGTGTTCCACATCTCCAGCAGACGCCCACCTGCTGCTGTAGAGACTCTTCTTTTATGACTCTTGCCTCTCTCCTTAAGTCCTCAACAGTCCTTTCCCTGCCTTGCAAAAGGCTTAATCCTTTGTATTTTCCTGTTTCCTCATTAAGCTTACCCTCTTTATCTATAATTACTTTTAAAGGCAGATTATGCTCTTTCCACCATTCTATATCTGTATTATCACCAAACGTACAGACCATAACAATCCCTGTTCCAAAATCCTTGTCAACTTTTTTATCTGTTTTTATAGGAACCTTCTGGCCGAATAAAGGAACTATTGCATTTTTTCCAACTAAATTTTTATATCTTTTATCATCAGGATGCACAAAAACAGCAACACATGCAGCAAGAAATTCAGGCCTTGTGGTTGCTATATCTATTTTTTTGCCTTGTTCAGTATCGAAATTCAGATAATATAATGTTGTGGTTCTTGATATATCCTCAACTTCAGCCTGGGCAAGTGCAGTCTGATGATAAGGGCACCATAAAGTAGGCTCTTCAGCCCTGTATGCATATCCTTTTTTATATAAGTCAATAAAAGACATCTGTGAAACCCTTTGTGCCTCTTTGTCTATTGTTGTGTATAATAAACCCCAGTTATAACTATGTCCTAATGTGTCGAAAACCCTTTCTCCGTATTCTTTCTCAACCTTTGCAGACTCCTCCCTGCATAATTTCCTGAACTTATCCCTCGGAATGTCTCCTTTGGAAATCTTGTTCTTCTCCTCAACATATTTTTCAGTTGGCAAACCATTATTATCAAAACAAGGAGCAAAATAAACATTAAAACCCTGCATCCTCTTGTATCTTGCAATTATCTCAAACTGTGTATAATGTAAAGCATGCCCCACATGCAAATGGCCTGCAGAGGCATATGGCGGAGGAACATCTATTGAGAAAACAGGCTTTTTTGACTTAAAATCAAAATCATATATTTTTTCCTTTTTCCAAAACTGCCTGTATTTATTCTCGACTTTTTCTGCATCATATATTTTTTCAAGTTCCATAAAATCCCTCAAGTTTGTTTTTATTTAATCTTTCCAGTAAAAAACTGGCTCATTATTATAACATTCGGAACATAATCCATCCAAGTCATCAATCCCATCCTCATATGATCCGCATTTATTACAGCAATATCCTAATTCTTTTCCTGGAATAATATCTGAATCTAAAATATCCGCCCAAGTTTGTTTTTCATCTAATTTCATTTTTTAAGGATTGAAAATCCCTGATTTTTATAAGGATAGCAGGAGGTGGGACTCGAACCCACGGATAGTCGGGTTGCAGCCGACCGCCTTAGCCGCTTGGCCACCCCTGCAAATCCTTTTGCAAGCAAAAGTTTTTGATCGGAAAAAGTCCGTCTAAAGACGGATAAATTTTAGGATATTAAATATTATTTAGTTTTTCGTCAAGCCCTTAACTTTTCTAAAATATAGCGGGCCTAGAGGGATTCGAACCCTCGATCTACGGCTCTCCTCTTTATGAAAAAGTAGAAGGCCGTCGCATTATTTACCCAGCCTTTCAAAAATTCCTTTAATGACTCCCAGACTATGCTATAGGCCCTTTTTAAATAATTAAAAACCAAGATTGTTTTTAAATTTAATGTTTTCGGTTTTTATTTTAAAAAATTCAATAAAAAAAGAAATATTTATAAACATCAACTGATATAATTCTGAATATAAGAAAAAAATACTTATTTTTTAATAAATAATCTGAATATAAGAAAATGAAAGTTTACCCGAAGATTTTGCAGTGCGATGAAAGAGGGCAGGTTGTAATACCCAAGAAAATAAGGGATGAGCTTAATATCAAGGAAGGAACGGGCTTTTTTGGCTATATAATTGAGAATGAAGGCATTTTTCTGAAGGTTATTCCCTATAAAGAATTAAAAGACAATTCAAAAGCATTGGATGAGATAAAGAAAAAAGCCAAAAAACTGGGCATAAACCCAGAGAATATAGACAAGTCCATTAAAAAATATCAAAGGAAAGAGGAAATGAAAAAGGTTTAGCTTAAACGGGAGGGGCTGGATAGGAATTTATTTCTTAAACCCCCGACAATAAAACTATCCGGCCGTTTCCCTCATCAACAATAATATTTATAAAATAACAATTTTTATCACTAAAAATGAAAACCAAAGAGATATTGAAAAAAACATGGCATTTTATATGGAATTCAAATTCCATATGGAGCTGGATTGTAAATATTATTCTTGCCTTTGTGCTGATTAAATTTATAGTATATCCGGGTCTTGGATTATTATTCGGGACAAATTATCCTGTAGTGGCTGTAGTAAGCAACAGCATGGAGCATGATTCATCTAATTTTGAATTATGGTGGGAATACAACAAAGTATTTTACATAAACAGGAATATAACTAAAGAGGAGTTCAGGGAATATGCCTTTCACAACGGGTTTAACAAAGGGGACATTATGATTCTGAGAGGATACAATCCTGAAAATATCGAGATAGGAGATGTGATTGTTTTCAGGGCAGGAAAAGCCTATCCTATAATCCACAGGGTTGTGGAAAAAAACGGCCATTTTGGAACCAAGGGAGACAATAATCCGGACCAGATAAGAAGCTTTGATCTTGATGAAACTAATATAAAATATGAACAATTAATAGGAAAGGCTGTTTTCAGGATTCCATGGGTTGGCTATGTTAAAATAGGGGCTGTTGAGCTTGTTAGCAGCCTTAAAGGATAAATAAATTTCCGCAATATTTTTAAATGAATATTTTTCTAAAGCTATAAAATGATATTCTGTCCTAAATGCGGCTCAATATTAAAGACTGAAAAAAAAGGAAAAAAGAAATATGTTGTATGCAGTTGCGGCTATAAAAAAGAGACTGATGAAGGTATGCGGCTGAAAGAAAAATATGAGCACAAAACAGAAAAGACAGAAGTTGTTGATAAAGAAAAAGAAAATATTCATCCTGAAGCAGAAGAAAAATGTCCTAAATGTGATAATAACAAAGCTTATTTCTGGACTGTGCAGACAAGGGGCGGGGATGAAAGCTCTACAAAATTCTTTAAATGCACCAAATGCGGGCATACATGGAGAGATTACAGCTAAAATGGATTCTGAAGAGTTAAACAAATACATTAAAGATAATAAACTTAAAATCAGGGTAAAAGCCAATGCAGATGAAAATAAGATTACTGGCTATGATGAGAATAGAAATGTTCTGAAAGTCAATATAAAATCCCCTGCCCAGTATAACAAGGCCAATATTGAGATAATAAAATTATTTTCTAAAAAATTGAATAAAAAAGTGAGAATAAAAAGTGGGTTAACCAGTAAAGAAAAGTTATTGGTTTTGGGGGATTAATCTATTTCTATAATTTTATTCATACTCCCCGGCATCATAAACATCCATGTCATCAAGCATGTCCCTGTTCTGCCATGCTTTAACCCAGTCTTCAACATTAAAGACCTTTAAAGAGCCGTCTTCCCTGCCTGCTACAAACCTTTTTATTCCTGCATTTATTATCATCTTTTTGCATATAAAACAAGGAAAAACATCTATTCTTTTTCCCTCTCCTTTGTATAATTTTTCACCATATAAATACATAGTTCCGTCTAAAACACTTACTCCTGCTCTTGCAGCATTTATTATGGCATTCATTTCAGCATGGACGCTCCTGCATAACTCATACCTATGGCCTGAAGGTATCTTCAGTTTTCTTCTCAGACAAAAACCCCATTCAACAGAATCTCTTGTACCCCGGGGAGCACCAACATAGCCTGTGGAAACAATCTGATCATTTCTTACAATAACAGCGCCCATTTTAACAGATAAACAAGTGCTTCTTTCAGAAACCTGTTTTGCTATATTCAGGTAATATCCATCCTTGGAAGGCCTTTTTCTTATATTATCCTTCCTCAAAGTCTGGTTTTCATTTTTCAGATTTTTCTTTTCCAAGTCCTCCAGCATTTTGTTTATTTTTTTATGAAGAACTTTTAATGATGAATCATTTTTTATTATTATGTCTGCTTCTTTTTTACATTTGTCTAAATGCATACCATAACTTTTTTTATCGTTTTTTTCAAAATCCTCCATTTCCTTTAGCTCTTTTATAGTTCTTGGGTCTTTTTCCCTGTTCCTCTTCAGTATCCGTTTAAACCTTGTTTCAAGTGAAGCATCCACAAATATTAACTTAAAATCTTTATTTTCCTTTAGAATTTTTATTTCCCCTAATGTCCTTACAGAACTTATTATATAATTATTATTCTGCTTAAGTTTTTTCAGGATTCTTTTAGCTAATGCATCCGGGCCTTCTTTTTTTCTCAGCTCATTGCCCCTCTTCTGTAAATTCTCTCTTGTTATCTCTTTATTCTCTTTTTTAAGCAATTCCCTTAGAACATCACTCAATGAATAATGTATAAATCCTTTTTTCTCCAGATACTCAGCAACAGTATCCTTGCCTGAAGCAAAATAGCCTGTTATTCCCAAAATCATTTAAAATCCCCCAGATATTATTTAAATTAAAATACTAAAAAAACATTGTTGCAAAAAGTGATATTATCAGTATGAATGTAAATGTAATATTTATCAAAAACCAAATCTTATCTGATTTTTTCTTTTTCATTATTTTGTCCATGAATATCTTAAGCATCCTTGCGCCATCTGTTGCAAATATAGGAAGTAAATTAATAAGACCCACTGCAAAGTTCAGAAAGAAAAGCCACCTTAACAAATCCTTGAACCAATAAAAAACCTTTCCCTGAAATTCTTTTCCTTCAATCAGCCTCCTCTCATTCTGTATATTGTGTATTCCCAGATAAGCCCTGCCTTTATTTTCAGGATGTTCGGTCGCAGTTATTGTAAAGCTCTGGTTTTCATTTCCAAGTATTACTGTATCTCCCGGCTTTTTGCAGTAATATAATTCATACAACAAATCATCGGATGAGGTTACCGGATTGTTGTTGTATGTTGTTATCAAAGTCCTGTTGGTTAAGCCAGCCTCATAAGCAGGAAAGCTCTCGTTTATAGGCTCAACTGAAAACCCTATGGATTCAGAAAACCTGTCCTCAAAAGGCGCAATAGCATTTTCTCCCTGGATAACATAAGGTAATGCCATTAATATTAAAAAAGCAAGCACCATATTCATCATAGGCCCTGCACCAAGCACAGAATACTGGACAATATCTTTTTTCTTTGCAAGCTTTTTCTCATCAGGCTCTACAAAAGCAGCAGGAAGTATTGGAGCTAATATCCCAAAGATAGCAAAACCGCTTGATTTTAATTTTATATCATATGCCCTTGCCACCATCCCGTGGCTGAATTCATGAACCACAGACAAGATAACAATTGCAATTATCCAGTACCAGAAAGAAAGATAGCCTATGCCGGGAATATTCATACCTGGCAGAATAAGGGATACTCCCGGTGAAACTGTCGGCTTTAATAAAAACTTTAAAAATACAGAAACTATAACCAGAGAAATATAAACCATCCCTATAAAGCCAATTCCTGCGGAAACATAGCCGAAAACCTTGACCCATTCCCTGCATTTTCTCCCTATCTTGTCCATTAACTTTAAACCTAACTTAGTACGGTACATAATTATATAAATAAAATTCCCGAGAACCTTCTGTATAACTATATTTTTTTTATGAAGATATAAAAATAGAGAAAGAAGAAAAACAAAAATAATCAGTGTTATAATATCAACATTCATTTTTATTTCCTTTTCAAGGGCCTGAATTTCTTGGAATTACAGTTACGGCACTTTATCTTGCCTTCCTTTATACTCTGGATATTTGCCTTTATCTTTGTCTTGCATTTTTTGCAGACAAACATATTTTCAAACAAACGATTGTGGGCTTCCGGTGATTTTGCCATTATCTGACCTCCCTGAGAACTTTTTTATCAAGAATTACCCAGTACCTGACTTCTTTTCCTTCAGCTATATCTCCTTTAAGCTCTTCAGGTATGGCTAAATTAAAGGTTTCATATGTCTCATTATCCATTACCTGTGCCTCATTTCCTGAAATAGACAATACCTGGGCTGTTTTTTTCTCTATTATCGGAGTATCAATATGCTCATGACCAGGATAAACAACCTGCCTTTTCTTTCCATCAATCATGCCTCTTGCTTCAACCCTTACTTTTGCATGCCCGTGTTTTCCGGGCCTTGATACCTGGATTTTCTGGACTACACATGCCTCATTATCTAAAACAATAGTATCTCCTATTTTCAATGATTTTATTTCTTTTGGAACTGTTCCTGCCATGATTATTACCTCCTGTGAGTATTATTATATAAAATTAAAGAAATTTGTTTATTTATAAATATTATTGTTATTAGTATATCTAATTAAAATCCAGAAAAACCACACAATAAAATACTTAAACAACCAGTTTATCTTTTTTTGTAATCAACTCTCTTATTCTTTCCTGCAGCTTAACCAGACTGAAAACCAAATCAAAATCAAAGGTCCTTATGAAATCCCCAATGACTTCAGGATTATTAAGTTGTATTTCGCGCAGAATCTCTTTTATGTAACAATGTGCACAGATACTCATGGCTCTTTTACACTTTATACATCTCACATCACTCATATTTTCAGGCATTAATTCTGTTATTTCCTCTATCTTATCCATCAGTTCAGGATTAAAGTCACTAACCCACTCTTTTACTTCCTTCTCTAAGCAATGTATACATAATGGGTTGGTTATCGGCTTTTCGCATATTGTACATACCTGGTTTTCATTAGGGTTCATTTCAAACACCTTTTTTCCAGGTCAAGCAACGATTACAGATTTAGAAACAGTCTGTGAATGCATTGCTCATCCCTGGTTTGTTTTTTGGGACTACCAGCAATGCATCCTAAAGCATCTTGCTGAGATTGTAGTCTTAAGCCCAACTATGTAAGACTCATTCACTTTATAATTCCCTACATAGTTAGCTTTTGACATAATCTATATTAGATAACTAATAATTATATATAAATTTTTTGGATTTTCAGGATATTTTACATCAAATCCAGAACAGTTCCATCACATTTTATTTCGGGGTCAGAAAAAACACCATCCAGATGTAGGGGAACATTATTATTGCCCCCAAATCCGGAATTATTTCCAAATGCAATATGGGCAGTGCCTTTGACTTTTTCATCCTCTAGAACAACACCAGTAACCTTTGCTTTGTAGTTTGTCCCTATGCCCAATTCAGCAACAAGAAAGGCGTTTTTATCCAAACCCTTAAAATTAGAAAGAAACTTAACAGAGTCTTTTCCCTCAACAGTTTCTAAAAAACCATTTTTTATTGTAATTTTTAACGGCTCTGTTAATTTACCTACACCAGCCATTGATTTATCTACAATTAATATTCCATTGGTTGTGCCTTCTTCAGGAGCAAGGAAAACCTCGCCTCCAGGAAGATTGCCGCAATCTCCCTTATTTATGAATAAGCCGCCGTCCATTTTTATATCCCTTCCTTTTTTCAGACGCAATTTCAAATCAGTGCCTTTTTTTGTTTTTATCTCAACAACAGAAGTTTTTTCAAGAATTTCTTTTATTTTTTTATTTAAATTATCAATCTTTTCATAATCAACATCAATGGCTCTTTTTATAATATCCTCTGTAATTCCGGGCATACTGGCTATCCTTGTCCCCTGTCTGCTTAATTGCTTTCTGAAATCTGTATGTGTAAGGCTTTTTGTTGTCACAAACAAAGCCACATCATATATTTTATTTAACCGGACAGAAGGCTCCTGACCGTTTATTTCCATTATGGGTATTTCAATCATCTCTGTTTTTTCACTAATCATTAAAGCCTGTTCATAAAATTTTTTCCCTATGTCTTTTTTCCCAGCATCTGTAATAATAAGGCAGCTTTCATTATCTTTTAAACCCAGACAGACTTTCAAAGCAGTGTTTATTGGTTTTTTTAATTCCATCTTAATAATTCTCAGAGAATAATCTTCTCTGGGATTTGACAACCAGAACAAAATATAATGGCGTAACTATGAAAATGAGTATTCCTGCAATAAGCATAAAAAACAACTGCAGGCCAAGAAACTGGGCAGCATAAGCACCTGCAGGAATCAGTATCAGCATTGGAAAAGCCATGATAAACCCTGTGCATGAGAAATACTTGTCTCTTTTTTCCTGGGTAAGCAATTCATTAGCCAATAGCCCCTGGGAAACGCCCATGATTGAAGAGCCTATGACAGAAAATATCATTGCTACACCTATAGCAAGTATGTTGGGGTTAAAAGCAAAAGTCAAAGGCAATATAGCTATAAGCAAAGAGCCGAAAACCATCAAAGGGGCCTGCCCTATTTTCAGGCTGTTTGCAAACATGGGACCTAAAAAAGAAACAAATATAGCTATGAAATAAATTACAGCAACATTCATAAAGCCCCCGAAAGCAGTATATTTGAAATTCTCATAGATATATATGCCATAATAGCTGTTGCCCAATATCTGCACAAAAGAGAATATCAGGGTTGTGAAAAACATCCACTTTACCATATTATTTTCTATTATTACAGAAGAATAATCCTGCATTCTTTTGTAAAATTCATTCAAAAAATTAGACAAATAATATTCAGCATTCCTTCTTGTTTCCTGGACAAAAGATAATATATACCCTGATAAAATAAAGCATATTGAGGTTATCTCAAAAATAACCACATGGCCGTACAGCCTTAATGTAAACACCTGGCCAAGAATATTAAAAGTGACCAGTTTGCCGAATAAAGGTATGGAATCAAGGATGAATGCACCCACAAGAATCATAATCCCTGTAATAAAAACGCCGTAATGAGAAATGTTTCTCAGGAAATGCGCCATTTTCTCTTTTTTCAGGGAATTCCTGACAAATTCCATATAAGCATCGCCATGGGCAACAACCCCCACTGAACCTATTAATAAAGCCAAAGCAAAAAACAGCCTTGATTTTATTGCAAGGGCATATGCTATGAACAAAAAGCTGAATCCGTAGATAATGCCTGCTGAGCTTATGAAATTCTTGCTGAATGTTTTTATCTTGTTGTATTCTCTCATAAAAGATGAAAAAAGCATAGAAAGAATAGCCCTCAGACCATTTATCAAACCTACAAGAAAAACAGAAGCGCCTATATTGTAAAACAATATATTCAAAAACTGGTGATTGGAAAAGCCAAAACCTATCCTGTTAAATACTTCTTTTACAGAAAAAAACCTGCTCGGATTCGGCTGCTTTAATTTTCTCAGGGCTTCATCAATCATATCTTTATTATGCCCATGTATTGTTATTTTTTCCTTAAAGCTGTCCTCAACCCCTTCTTTTCTCATCAAATCCTTAATGGTCGGCATTATCTATTATCATAAACAAAGATATTTTTAAATTTATTGTTTTGGAAACATAATATACAAAAAAAGAAAACTTTAAAAATATACAAGATAAATATACAAGATATGCCAAAAATAACTTTCGGTTTT
Source organism: Candidatus Woesearchaeota archaeon (assembly GCA_016928115.1). Taxonomy (GTDB): domain Archaea; phylum Nanobdellota; class Nanobdellia; order Woesearchaeales; family UBA9642; genus JAFGLI01. Next base: position 18,695 of record JAFGLI010000004.1, read on the forward strand.
AAAAAAAGAGAGGGTAAAAAAAGGGGTTTCTTTGGTGAAAAATGGAAATTTGATTCCAAAAATACAATCCTTAGTTCTCCTTCTGTCGTTGATATGGGCAATGGTGAAAAGATGATTCTTTTCGGGACAAAGAACGGCAGGATTTATGCACTTGATAAAAATTCAAATGTTAAATGGATATATGATGCAAGTGAGGAAAAATCAGATGTTGAGCTGATGTTTCTTGACCCTGAAAGCAAAGACTCAATATACTCACCTCCAAACATAGATGATATAAACAAAGACAAGATAAAAGAAATAATTTTTGGCTCAGAATCAGGCAAAATTTATTGTTTAAACCACAACGGGAAACTGCTCTGGTCATATAACACAAAAGGGCCTGTAAGGGGAGGGGCATTAATCCATGATATAAACAAAGACGGAAAACCTGAGATAATAATAGGCTCAGGAGATAAGAACCTTTATATATTTGACAACAAGGGCAAGGTTTTAGGGATGCATAACGCAGGCTCTCCAATCGAATCATCCCCCTGTATATTCGAGGAAAAGATTGTATTCGGATGCAACAACGGCCTCATAAAAGCAATAAACTTCAAAGGAAGGCTTATTTGGACATTTGAAACCAATGATAAAATAACCGCAAAGGGAATAGTAGGAAAACTTACAGGGAAAAAAGGAGAATCATTATTAATAGGGTCTCATGATGGATTTCTATATGCGCTGGATAATGAAGGAAACCTTAAATGGAGATTTAAAACCGGCGGAGCTATTGTAAACAATGTTGCTCTGGATGATATCAACAACGATGATAGGCTCGAAATTGTTTTTGGCTCCTGTGACAATAATATTTATGCTTTAAGCTGCTACGGCGAAAAGATATGGTCTTATGAAACAGACTTCTGGGTTGTAACCACTCCGATTATTATGGATATAAATAATGACGGGAAAAAAGAGATTATTGCAGGCTCTTATGATCACAACATATATGTTCTTGATTCAGAAGGCTCATATGTGCTGGACTATGTTCCCGGATTAGGAGGGGTTATACAGCAGGGAGGAAATTACAGCGAAGTCCTGACATCTGAACCCGGAAGTGTACATGTTAAAAAATTATGGCAGTTTAAGACAGAAGGAATTATTGTGGGAAGTGCAAGCCTGGATGAAAAAGATTTCATAATAAATACTGAAGAAGGCATAGTAAGCAAAATGGGGAAAAAGGAAAATAATAATGATAAAACAAAAAAATGAGGTGAAAAAATGTCAGAATTAGTTTCAGATAAAAAAGATATACAAAGGATTAAAACATATATAAATGGTCTGGATGAAAACATGGAGGGGGGAATACCTAAAGGCCATGTTGTCCTTGTATCGGGCCCGGCAGGAAGCATGAAGTCAAGTGTGGCTTTTAATATTCTTTACAATGAAGCCCTGCACAACAACAAAGTGGGATTATATGTTTCACTTGAGCAGTCATATATATCACTGCTGAATCATGCTGTTAATATGGAATATGACCTTGATAAGGTCAATATTGTGGTCATAGAGGACTTATCAAAGATAAACCAGGATATAAAGAAAATAAAGGAAGAAAACAAGGGAACCCTGGTCCTTGCAGACATAGGAACCATAAGAAAGGAAATCAAGGGAAAGAACATAGAAGAAGGAGCAGCCAATAAAGGGTGGCTTAATGTAATAAAAAACCTGATAAAGAAAATAAAGCTTTCTGCAGAGCTGGACTATTTTGTTCTGGACTCTTTGTCTGCTTTTTATGTTCTGTCAAAATTCGAGAATCCCAGAATTGAATTGTTCCATATATTTGAGTTTTTAAGGGATGCTGAGTTAACTTCTTACTTAATATCTGAAATGACCAGCGAAAGCGAGAAATACTCTGAATATTATGTTGAAGACTTTTTATCTGACGGCATACTATTCCTTAACCTTGCAAAATTCAGAAGGCAGATAATAAGGGAAATATCTATAGTAAAGATGAGAACAACCAAATGCAACAATGATATATTCAGTCTTGAATACAATAATAAAGAATTTAAGGCTAAGTTCGGAGGGCAGAATCCTTTGTTATAAATTTTTTTGTTTTTTAATTTATTTTAGTTCAGAGTTAGAGTAAATGATGAGAAAAATGGACCTGAGAATAAATAAAGCGGCTGAAATCCTTGTGAATTATTCTACAAAGATACAGAAAAATGATTATGTGCAGATACAGACAGAACTGGAGGGCAAAGATCTGGCTCTGGAATGCTATAAACTATGCCTTAAGAACGGGGCATATCCCACTATAAAAATAAATCTCCCTTCTCAGAATTATATATATTACAAAAATGCATCAATGGAGCAGCTGAAAAGATTTCCTAAAATATCCTATTATGAGACAAAAAACACAGATGCATTCATCTTCATTAGGGGCTCATCCAATACAAAAGAATTGACGAATATTGATTCCAAGAAAATAGCCATCAGGATGAAAACAACTGAGAAAATAAACCAGCACAGGGTGGATAAAACAAAATGGGTTGTCTTTAATTATCCCACAAATGCACTTGCCCAGGATTCAGAGATGTCCCTGCCTGAATTCGAGGATTTTGTCTATAACTGCGTTATACAGGACTGGGAACTCATGGGCAAAAAAAATGAAAAGATAAAAAATATGCTTGACAAAGGCAAAAATGTCCATATTATAGGAAAAGACACTGACTTAAAATTCAGCATAAAAGGAAGGAAAGCAATCAACTGCAGCGGCGAATTCAATATGCCTGACGGAGAGGTGTTTATTGCGCCTGTTGAAAACACTGTTGAAGGATACATAAGATATGATTTTCCCGCAATATATAACGGGAAGGAAGTTGATGACGTAAGGCTGAAATTCAAAAACGGCAGAGTCATAAAAGCAGAAGCAAAAAAGAACGAGGATTTTCTTAAAGCCATGATTAACACAGATAAAGGCTCCCATTATCTTGGAGAATTTGGAATAGGAACTAATTATAAAATAGATAAATTCACAAAACATATTCTTTTTGATGAAAAAATAGGCGGAACCATACACTTAGCATTGGGAATGGCCTATAAACAAGGCGGAGGCAGGAATAAAAGCGCAGTGCACTGGGACATGATTAAAGACCTAAGAGAAAACGGAAAGGTCTTAATAGACGGCAAAGTTCTAGAAGAGAACGGTAAGATCATGGTTTAGTCTATATAGATAGATTTTTATATTATTGATTATTCTCTGTATTTATGAGGAGCATGCTGGAGAAATTTCTGGGGGAAAAACTGGCAGATATGTTTTGTTCAAAGTTTGAGGAGATTATACTCTACGATGAAAACTTCAGGAACTACAAAAGAATATCTAATTTTCTGTCCAATGCAATTTATGGAACAGAAGAGAATATAAAAAATAAAATAAATTTTATAAGAAGGAATTCTTCAAAGATATTGGGCCTTTCTGTTTTTTCTGCTGTGATTTTCGGATTAGGTTATAGAATAAGCGAAGATTTGCATAAGCCCCACAAAGTTTATCTGGAATATATAAACAATGATAATTATTATGACCTTTTAATTGAGGATAAACTGGGAAATGAGCATTGGTTTTTAAGAAACAGGAAAGGCTATGAAAAAGTCAATAATATAGATTTTTTCAAAAAAGATATTTCTGAATTAATATCCTGTGCTCCTGACAAAACAAGTGTTGTTGATTTAATGGAAAACAAAAAGATAGGATTATGAGCTTTATCATTTTTTTCTTCACAGTAACAACATAACTTTTATATAGAGGAGACTCCTCTCACTACCTGAGGGGGCTTTATGACTAAGAAAAAGGAAGAAGAAGTTATCAAGATTCTCGGGAAAAGAATAGACCCTAAATCAAAAAATACTGTAAAAAGCAGGCATAAGCATCTTTATGAACTTCTTGAAGCAAGAAAAAGGGCTAAAAGCAGAGTGAAAAAAAA
>JAFGLI010000005.1 GCA_016928115.1 Candidatus Woesearchaeota archaeon
TGACAAAATATTACTTAGATACATGCATCTGGAGGGATTATTTTGAGGACAGAAAAGACAGGTTTAGACCTTTGGGAGAATATCATTAAAAATCTCCAGAAAAATAAATATCCCTAAGAATGATGTACTTCATGCAATTCTGGCAAGAGACAATAATGCAATATTGGTTACAAGGGACAAACATTTTTACAAACTTGCAGAAAAAATTATTGTAAAAAAACCTGAAGAGTTAATCTAAACTAATATTTAATCTTCTGGCTATATCTTTTATAGCAATCTCTCCAGCTTCTTTTTCAGTCATTTTTGCTTTACCCTTTAAACTTCCTTTTAAATCATATAGTTTTTTTATTAATTCTTCCTTTTCTTTTATCTTATCCCTTATAGCTTCTCTTATGAATTCTGTTTTTGTAGTATAGCAGGGATTCATGGATTTTTCCAGTTCATTATATAATCCATCTCCTATTTTAATTGTTATTGATTTCAAGGTAAGACTAAGTAAGACTAAGTAATTTATAAATTTTTTGGTTTTTATTACGAAAATATTTATATACTAATTTTCATTTACTCCAATAATGAAAGAAAACCAGGAAATTCCATATCTTATATCAGAAGGAAAATTTTGGCTATCTGTATTTTTTTCTGCTTCCAATCTAGAAACATTCTTAAGAAAAAAGGAATTTGAACTGACGAAAGAAGAAATTAATGTTCAAACAGAATTGGGGATGGATGAATTTTGTAATAAATATAAAAAATTTACAGATAAAATTAAAGAATTATATGATAAATATGCTAAACTGCCAAGATATAAAAGATTCTTAAAATATATGAAGATAACTTTCTTACAGATAGGACTGCCAGAATACATTGCCAAGACAAACGGTATTTCAACTGTTATGGTCGGCTACACTGAAAGCAATAGGCTCAGGGCTTCGTTAACAGGCGAGCCCATAAAAGAAGGATATCATAACGGCTTAATAGAACTATGGGCACTAACAAAGGAAAATATGTTTCTGAAAGAAAAATATAATAAAACAAATACTGAAGAATACAAAGAACTAAAAGAAGACTTTGATTATTATGATGAAATGTTCAATGATGAAATGGGAAAATTAGAGAAAACCATTAAAGATTATTTGTTCTGAACTAATTTCTGAAATTAATTCTATTATAAAAATAAAAACATTAATAAACCCGTAATCCGGAAAATTAAACATGAGAGAGCATTGGTCAAAACTGGGTTTTATATTAGCATCAATAGGCTCTGCTATTGGTTTGGGGAATATATGGAGATTTCCTTATATTGTGGGGGAAAACGGAGGAGGTGCCTTTCTCATAGCTTATTTTACAGCAATAATAATCTTTGGTTTTCCTTTAATGATTATGGAATTTGCCATAGGTGAAAAGTTCAAAGGCTCTGTTGTGACATCACTGAAGAAAATACACCCGAAGATAAAATACATTGGGTATTTTGCAGTTTTTGTTTGCCTGGGAATATTAAGCTATTATTTAGTTATTACAGGATGGACTCTTGCCTATTCTGTTTTCTCTATATTCACACAGATTGATTTCACTGTTTTCACAAATACATTATACCCAATAGCAATGTTTTTCATCACATTGTTAATCATAACTTTTATTGTAAGGACAGGTATAAAAAAAGGGATTGAGAGGGTATGTGATGTTTTACTGCCAACTTTATTCATTCTCGTAATATTGCTGGTTGTAAAAGCTCTTACGCTGCCGAATGCAATAGAAGGAATCAGGTTTTACTTAACACCCAACATCAGTTCATTATCTAACCCAAGTATGTGGCTCATGGCAATAGCCCAGGCTTTGTTTTCATTATCTTTGGGAACAGGCATTTTGATTACATATGGAAGTTACCTGAAAAAAACCAACATCCCGAAATCAAGCATCATAGTCATAATCTCAGACACTTTAATTGCTGTATTGGCTGGTTTTATTATTTTTCCAATAGTATTCTCATTTGGAATAAATCCTGCCACAGGGCCGCAGCTGGCATTCATAACCCTGCCAAAAATATTCTCATTTATGGCATTCGGGAATTTCTTCCAGACCATATTTTTCCTTTTATTATTCATAGGCGCATTGACTTCAGCAATTTCAATGATGGAAGTCGGCACTACAACACTGATAGATGAATTCAGGTTAAACAGAAAAAAAGCCACTTTAATAGTTCTGGGAATCATATTTATTGCAGGACTGCCCTCTGCTTTAAGCTACAGTGGTTTCAGCTTTACGGTTTTCGGGAAAACATTTCTGGATATGATGGACCATTTATTCGGGGATATATTATTGCCTGTATGTGCTTTGGTTATAACTACAGGAATCATGTGGTTTATTAAGCCAAAAGAATTATTAAATGAAATCAATAAGAACTCTAAAATAAAAATACCTGGGTTTATAGTTCCTGTTTTAAAATATTTTATACCTGCCTTATTATTAATTATTGTTCTTATGGAATTAGTTTAAGAAATCATCCTAAAAGTCTTTGCTCTGCATATTTTCTGTCAATAACCAATTCGCCTTTATAATTGCCGGGCTTTTCAAACATATACTCCTCAAGAATATCCTCTATCTTTCCTGATATTGCCCTTGCGCCTATCTTTTCATGTGATGCCTCTTCTGCTATAAAATCTATTGCATCATCAGTGAACCTTAAGCCTATATTATGAATCCTGAAAAAATCCTTATAATCATTTAAAGGTGTATCTTTGCTTTCATTCAATATCTTTTTAAGGTGGTCTTTGTTCAGAGGATGGTATTTAACAATCTTCTGCACCCTTCCCATGAACTCCCTTTTCATCCCGTATTTAATTAAATCTTCTCTTGATATGGGGTCTTTTTCAATAATATTCTCAAAAGCGCCTGAAGCTATAAATAAAATATGGTTTGTTGTCAACGACAGATTTTTCCCGTTTATTTCAAAAGAGTTATAGCCTCCTTCAATTAGCTTTAACAACTCTTCCTGCACACCTTCTCCGCTTACATCTTTGCCGAAAGTATTTTCAGATGCTATCTTGTCTATCTCATCAAGATAAACTATTCCCATCTGTGCAAGATAAGGGTTTTCATCTGCCTTGTAATATAAATCCATAAGAATGGATTCAACATTTTTCCCCACATATCCTGTCTTGCTGAATTTGGACATATCCTCCTCTATAAAAGGAATATTTATCTCCTCGGAAAGTTTCCTTAATGAATAAGTCTTGCCGCAGCCCGTGGGGCCTATGAATATTATATTTGTTTTTGAGGGCGGAGTATCTTTTAAAGCCTTGTTTATGTCTCCCCCGTTGTTTTTAAGCTCATCATGTATTTTTTTTCTCAATAATCCGTAATGAAAGGAAACAGCAGAGGAAAGAACCCGTTTTCCCCTCTCCTGGCCCATTATGTACTTATCTAGGGATTTTTTTATTTCAAACGGAATTTTAGTGGTTTTCAGTATGGGCTCTATTTTTCTTATTGTCTCATTTTTGTCTTTATTTATAATTATATTGCATGAATGTGTCTTATCTGATTCATTAAAAAGCAATTTTGCAATCTCTTTTTTTGTTTCATCATCATATTTTGCAATCTCTTTTTGGCAGTGCAGATATAACCTTGAAAAAAAATCATAGCTGTGGTCAATTATGTCCCGGGGCTTTTGAAAAACAAACTCATTCTCATTTTTTTCAATGTCTTTTAAATACATATTCATTATATGGCCTGTAACATCCTTTTTCTCATATTCCAGAGAAATCTCCTCCTTATCTACAGTTATGTTGCTTAGGTTTTTCATATCCTCAAGAATATTTCCGGCTAAGCCAAGAGAATAATATAAGTCAGCCAGTTTTTTATTTTCTGCAGGAATTTTCCCCTCACAGTCTTTTTCCATCTGATTATATCTGGAAAAATTATCTGTAATAATTTCACAAAGGGAGTTCAATTCTCTGGGCAGAAAATAGCTGTTGTCGCTGTATCTGCCAAGATAATTAAAAAAATTCATTTGCTTTAGCTTTTCTATGGTTTTTCTCCTTTCATTATCCTTGGTCTTTTCTAAGGTCATTTTAATAATAAAGAAAATAATATTTTGTTGTTTTCATTCCAAATCATCACCATGAAGACCGCCTTCAGCTATTCTAAGCTCTGCCTTGTTTTTGGCTTCTTTTCCTCCATTGTAAAATGACTGCTCAATTTCACTGGTTGCCTGGTTAAAATCTCTCATCTGCTCATCAGTATACATCTCTCCGTTCAGGGAAGAAAGGTTTTCCTCATAGTTCTTGGTTTGTTCTGTTATCCCTTCAAATAATTTATAGAGTATGTTATTCATTATACTCCTGAATTTGCCTATATGGGCCATTATCTCACCGTTCTTCTCAGTAACAGAAGTTGTCTCAATTATGAGGTCTTTGCACATTTCACCCATATAAAGATAATCATCAAGGGCATATGAGTTGTCTTCACATATATTTATCTGCACATCAAAATTTTTAACCACATCATTTATTACTTTATACATCTCATAAGTCCTATTATAGGAGCTTGAAAACCTTTTTTTCTCAATCTCCATTTTCCGCTTTTTTCTTAAAGAGCTTTTTAAAATAGTTTCCAGCTTTATTCTTTTTTTGGGGCTGACTCTTTGTATTGTACCTTTATCTATATTTTCCAGGTCTGATTTGTAGTTTTCTATCCTTGAGTCAATCCTGTTTATTGTATTATCATAATCCTTTATCAGCTTCTCATACCTGAAATTGCTCTCTTTAATATTGGACCTTTTTTTCTTTAATATATCCAGATTCTGTTTTCCCTTGTATAAATTCTCTTTTACCTCTTCTCTTAATTCCATGCCGTATTCCATACATAATTCTAATTTATTTTTAGGAGAAATATCAATATTTTTGACTACTTTTTTTGGTGAAAATGCTTTTTTTATTATATCTATTAATCTTTTGGTTCCCTGCTGAACCATTCCTGGCTTTTCTTCATATTCTATTTTATCTTTGGTCATTTTATCGTAGAGGCTGTCCATTTCAGCCCTTTTATCCTTTATTTTCAGTTTTCTCGTTCTTTCATTGGCAGTTAAATCAGCTGCCTCTTTTTTATATTTATTAATCTCCTGCGGATTATAATCAATTTCTTTTTCAATTCTTTTTTCTATCTCCTCAACCGTTAAATCACCTTCAATTACCAGTTTTGTATAAGGAGACATATATTCGTCGCTTTTATTATCCTGCTCTTCAGAAACTGAATCATCTATTTTTTCTTTTTCTAAATTATCTTCTAAAGAAATAGCTTTTTCATCCATTTTTATCATCTCCGGGATTATTTTTTTCCTTATGGTAATTATTTATATCATATATTTTCTTTGCTGAATATCCAAATGCCCCCAGAACATAGAGCCAATCTGGTCCGGGCAGCCAATCTAAACCAGGAGAGGTTGCTGCAAATGAACCTAATATGCCTATGGTTAATTTAATGTATTCAGTTTCTATCTTATCCGGAATCCTGGAAAATTTTTCTTTGGTTTTGTTTAATTTTTCTTCAAGTTTTTTTCTTTTTTCCTCAGTATTTTTTTTTAATCTTTCAGTTAAGTCTTCCATTATTACCACCGTTTTATTTTTATATTATTTATCTGGTCCTCCAGACTTGTTTTTTTATGAAAATAATAGTTTATTGTTCCAACCAAACCCAAACGCTTGTAATTTAATTTTTCCAGACAATTTTTATTCCAGAGTTTTATTTTGTGATTGTGGGCATATTGTTTTGCTCGTTCAACATAATCCTGGTTTGTAACCATAATGCCCCTTGAATGTTTTATATTTAATAACTCCAAAACTCCCGCAAACTTAGCAACTTCTTTTAATGAAACATTTTCATTGGTTTTGTATTTGCATTCAAAATATGTTTTTCTCAGCAAGCCTGCCCTTATATCAATCTGGTATCTTGTATTTTCTGAAAACCTTTTTTTGCTTTCTAAAATCAAATTATGCTTCAGATTATTATAACCTAAATCATTCAGTAAATTATAAATCCATATCTCGAATTTTTTCCCCGATTCTGTTGTATTCATTTTTATTGTATTCTTTATTTATGGTCTCTTCAATCTTTGATTTTTCTATGTAATGTTTTTTGAGTTCTTTTCCATTTAATTCAGAAACACAACCCCTGAAAGCAAAATAAAGCATTGTGCCTATTGCTGCATATTTGATGGCTTTTTTTATAAGTGTCATTTTAATTGAATTTTTTATACATGTCTGCGCCGAAATCTTTAAGCCTATCTTCAAGCTTATCATACAGTTCTCTGAACTCTTTTTTTATGCCTTCTAGTTTATTTTTTAGATCTTCACCCTTACCTCCAACATAACCTTCAGGCCTGACTATTCTTTCTATGTTATTTTTTTTATTTACAAGATAAAGGGCTTTCTGGTCGTTTTTTACCCGTATTTCAAGGTCATAATCATCAAGATTCTCAACAGTCTCAGAAGATTTAGGGCAATTTGCATATCTTATATGGTTATCAGCCCATCTTTTTACATTATTAATATCTCCCAGATATGCTATCCCGCCAAAAAGCGCACTATACAAAAACAATTTCCCGAAAAACCTCTTTACAGGCGAGTTTTTTCTGTATTGGCTTTTTTCCTTATTTTCTTTCATTTCATCAAGCCTTTTTTCAATTTCAGACAGTTTATCAGTCATTTTTATCCTCCGAATTATTATTTGTAAATATGGGTAAATCTTTTTAATAAGCCTTTAGCCAGAAATTTCGCAAGATTAACAAAAAAATCAAAAATAATTAGAATTTCTATGGAAAAAATACAAATATAAACTTTAAAGTGACTAGTAAGCGATAAGTTTATATATTCTTGTACATATATATAAGAGTATATATTTATTTTATGGCTTTAAAATGGAAAAGGAAAAACTGACAGATGAAATACTGGAAGAACTGGAAGGGGATACATTAAATGAAAAACTTGAAACTGCTGTTTTCTACAATTACAATGTAATTTGCTTTTTAGAGAAATACCTGAAAGAGAATAAAGAAAACTTATCAAAAGATGTTAATATTGAGTTTGAAAATGGTTTTATCAAATATAAACTAAAAAACAAAGTACTTTGCTTTAAAGAAATTCCAGAAGAGGGGATTATTTACTGGCATAATGAATAAATAACTGAGAATTCATAAAATGGAAAATAAAAGTTATAATAATATGGAAAAAAGATTAAATTGTGAAAGAGAACTGGAAGAAAATATAGAAAGATTAGAAGAAATATCAAGTAAAAAATTTTTACATGACCCTTTTATTCCTTACAGGATTAAAGAAATAAGTGAAGGAGATAATAAAGAATATAAAAAATATTTTATTGAAAAAATAAACTATATGAAAGAAAAAGAAATGGTTTTTGACATAGCTAAATTTTCAGTAGAAAAAAGACTTCTTGAAGAAGGAAAACAAGCTATAGAAGAAATTATAGAAAAATATGAAAGAAAAGGCGAAGAGTTCTACTGTATTGCTGGTTATTATGCTTCAACACCAATAGTGGTTTATTCTGAATTTATTAATATCCATCCAGATAAAGAAAAATTAATTCAATATAGTATTGAAATGCTTGAAAGAGCCATAAAAGATATGAAAGAAGGAAAATTTTATTTTCTCGCAGAAAGTGTGGCTAATCTTGGTATTGAATTTAGCAGGAATATTGGATTAAAAAATAAAATAAAAAAATTCAGAGATAAAAAGAAAAAATATATGGAAAAAAGGGTGAATTTAATTGACTTTTTAGATGAAGAAATAGAATGCCCCAAATTCATTTACCAAAAAGCCATAAAAGAAGGTTTAGGAAAAAAATCTATTCTATATCTTATGGATGGATTATCCCACAAAATAGAATCAAAATTAGATTGTGAAATTCTAAAAGAAGACATTGATTTCTTGGCTTTTTCATATAAAAATCAAATAATATTTGAAAGAGCATATATGCCAAGATACAATCCAAATGATTCTATCCGAAAAATAATGAAAAAACAAAAAGACTGTAAAATAATATTAGATAATTTAAAACTGCAAAAATAATTAACACAAGATTTAAAAATAAGTAATTTTTCTTAGTCTTATAAACAGCGGGGTGGGGCAGCCAGGAGTGCCCGGAGGGCTCATAACCCTCAGGTCGGAGGTTCAAATCCTTTCCCCGCTATCCTTTTAAAAAAGGATAGTTACTCAAATCCAAAGGATTTGTGAACTTCAAAAATCTTATAGATTTTTGTAAGGACCCAAAACTTAAGTTCGCAGCAAAGCTGCGAATGAAAAAAATAATTTAAGATTAATTTAATTATTCTTAATAAGATGAAACGAAAATTCAAACTTGATTCTGAGCTTGTATTGGCGCCAATGGAAGAATACACAGATATAGCATTCAGGTTATTATGTAAGGGATACGGAAGTGCTATGCAATTTACTGAAATGATATATCCTGAAGGTGTTCTGCATAATAATAAAAAAACCAGAAAGAGGCTTTTGACATCAGAAAAGGAAAAGCCGGTTATATTGCAATTATTTGGATCTGACCCTGAAAAGCTGTATGAAACAGCAATAAAGCAAAAAGACAAGTTTGATGGTGTTGACTTAAATCTGGGGTGTTCTGTGAAAAACATAATGGAAAACGGCTACGGCGCTGCTTTGCTGGATAAACCAAAACAGGTTGAAAAGATAATCCTGAAACTGAAAACAATAAAAAACATGTGGGTAAGCGCCAAGATAAGACTGGGAATAAACAACAAAAAACAAGGCCTGAAAATAGCAAGAATACTGGATGAATGTGATATTGATTTCATAACAGTCCACGGCAGGACAGCAGAGCAGAAGTTCTCAGGAAAAACAGACTTGAAGGCGATAAAAGAAATTGTAAAAAAAGTAAATATCCCTGTCATAGGAAATGGCGACATAAAAAAGCCTGAAGATGCTGAGAAGATGTTAAGATATACAGGATGTGACTATGTCATGGTGGGCAGGGAAGCACTGAAGAACCCCGTGATATTCAGGCAATGGAAAGAATACAGGGAAAAAAGAAATTATAAACAATTAACCTTAAATGATAAGAATGATATATTCACAAAATATCTAAAACTGGCTTTAAAATACAATATAGACTTTAAAAAAATAAAATGGCATATGCAGTATTTTTCAAAAGAGATGGAAAAAGGCTCTGAATTAAGGGAAAAAATAAACAAGGCTGATTCCCTAAAAAAATTACAGAAAATATGGTATTATTACTTAAAAAAACAAAAAACTTAAATATCTTTTAACCCAGAAAAAATAATATAAGATGAAATTTGGAAGAATGCTGGAGTTTTTTATTGTTGGCTTGGTCTTGGGAATTCTAGAGGATATAATTGCTATAGGAGTTTCAACTGATGTTTCAATTACATGGAATACAATTGGCATTATAGGATTGGTTGCTTTGCCTTTTGCTGTATTCAGTGAATTGATTGTGGATAAATTCAAGCTGTTTAATAATTCAGAATAAATTATGTTCTGTTAATCAATATTGTCTGATTTATTTATGTAATACTTATTTATATGACACATGAAGAAATAAGCCCTTGCTGGGAATTGCACCCAGGACCTATGGATTTTTCTTTAATAATAATCAATACGAATCCATTGCTCTACTGGCTGAGCTACAAGGGCATTTATAGAAAAGAATATTTTTCTTTATTTAACTTTTTCCAAAATCTTGTCCCTTGTCTTTAAGCCGGACTGGCATTCACTGCAGACCAATATCCTCTTTTTTTTGTTTTTGATATAAGTGCCCCTTGGCTTTTTCAGAATCGTCGTTTCAATATTTTTCCCGCATATACTGCATTTCATTCATATACCTCCAAGACTAAAACCTATTATCAGCAGAATAAACCCCATAAAAACCATTGCCCCGTAAACCTTTGAACTCCATCTTAATATCTTTGCGCCATCCATTATGCCAAAAGGAATAAGGTTGAATAAACCAAGCCATGTGTTAACCAGAAAACCGTATTTTGCCAGTTCCATTAAAAATCCGCTGCTTAAAAAAAGCAAAGGCAGGAACAAAACCGCAAATATCAGATTCACAAGAGGCCCGGCCATGCTTATTTTTCCGTTCTGCTGCCTGTTAACCCTACCCATTATAATTACTGCGCCCGGGGCAGCAAAGACAAAACCGAAAAAAGACATGAACAAAGCCACCAGCAACATAGACATATTGGCCCTGAATTCAGCCCAGCAGTGATAATGCTGTGCTACAATCTTATGCCCCATTTCATGCAGGATAAATCCAATACCGACGGCAACAGCACTTATTACAAGATAATGCCAGAATACAAAGTTTCCTCCATTAAGGACATTTGCAAAAGCAATAGTTATAATAGCCCATGCTATGAATAAATCCTTCATTTCTGTTTCAGAGGTTAATATCCTTCTTTTCTTTATCATATTAATAATAGTAGAATATAATTAATCTTTTTTAAATTTACCTGTTTAGACTTTACTACTTAAAAAGAGTAAGAAAACGAAAATTTTATAAATGAATTCCTTTTTATAGTTGATAATATTCAGGGGGAAATAAAATGAATCATAATGAAAATGAGCATAATGATAAAATCATGTTATCTTTGATTTTGACCACAGTAGCTATACTGGTGCTTTTAATATCAGACAACATAATCCTGAAAGGTCTTCTTTTTGCAGGAATTATATTGCTGCAGTCAATGGTTCTTTACCATTTATTCAATAAAGAAAAGGATTTTTCATCTATTGAATGGTATGTATTCGGATGTTTTATTTTTACATGTATTTTCCTGGCATTATATATCCTTACCCCTAACGGATTCAGAAGCCTTTTCGGGCTGCAGGTCATAATAATGGACTCACTAGGCATTATATTGTTTAATGTGCTGCCTGAAAATGAATACCTAAAGGAAACAGCAGTTCCTATGAAGGAAATAAAAATAGAAAAACCCAAAGCCCCTTCAAAAGAGGATGTATTCATGGACCTGATCAGGGAAGCAAGAGACCTTAAGATGAAGGAAGAGCAGAAAAAAATTGATGACATAACAAAACAGACCAAAAGAATTGAGGATATTGGGAAGAAATTTGAGAAAATGATGAAAAAAAGAAAGAAAAGCAAAAAGAAAAAAGTAAAGAAAGAAACAAAGAAAGAAAAATATTCTCTTATAGGAACAAAGAGCGGGAACAAATACCATAAGCCTGGATGCAGAATGCTGAAGAATGTACCTAAAAAAGAAATCATAAGATTCGAGGACAGGAAGCAGGCAAACAACAAAGGCTATACTAAATGTAAATTCTGCCAGTGATATTAATTTCAAAAACATTTATAAATTCTTTTTTATAACCTTTAATATTTATGATTCCCGAAAATAAAATAAAAGAGCTAAGAGCTGAACTGGAAAATTCTCACCGGCCTTTGTTTTTCTTTGATGATGATTCTGACGGCCTGGCTTCTTTTCTGTTATTCTACAGATTTATAAAAGAGGGAAAGGGCGTTATAACAAAAGACGGTCCAAAGATTGAGAAAAAATATGCAAGGAAAGTGGATGAATACATGCCTGATAAGGTATTCATACTTGACAAGCCGATTGTTGAGCAGGATTTTATTGACAGCGTAAAACAGAAGATAATATGGCTTGACCATCATCCTGCTGTAAAAAGGAAGAATATTCATTATTATAATCCAAGACTATATGATAAAGATAACAATCTGCCCACTGCCTATTGGGCTTACAGAACTGTTGAGCAGGACTTATGGATCGCCATGATTGGGATAGTTGGAGACTGGCAGCTTCCTGAAAAACCTGCAAAAGAATTCAGAACCGAATATCCTGACCTGCTTCCTGAAAATGTAAAAAAGCCCGAGGATGCACTTTTTAAAACAAAACTAGGGGAACTGATAAGAATAATATCATTCAACCTTAAAGGCACTATCAATGACTCTATGAAATCAGTAAAAGTAATGACAAGAATCAAAGAGCCTTATGAAATACTAAAACGAAAAACCCCTGCAGGGAAATACCTATACAAGAAATATCTCGGGGAAAATAAAAAATATCAGAAACTAATGAAAAAGGTAAAAATAACAAAAGACAAAATCTTATTCTTTTTTTATAAAAGTATAAATAATTCATTTACAGGGGATTTAAGCAATGAGTTATTATACAGGCATCCTGACAAGATAATATTTATAGCAAGGGAAGTCAACGACAGGGTTCAGTGCTCCCTGAGGTCAAAAAAAATAAAACTGCCTGAAATCATAGAAAAATCTCTTGTAAATATTAACGGCTACGGCGGTGGGCATGACCATGCCTGCGGCGCCTCCATAAGCAGGGATGATTTTGATAAATTCCTGAATAATTTCAGGAAATTTCTAAAAAATTAATGAAAATAAAATTCACAATGTTTTGAGTTAATATATAATCCAGTAGATTTAAAAATAACAGTTTTTTCTATATCTGTAAAATGCCAATCAGATCTCCGATTGTCTCAGTACTGGGGCATGTAGACCATGGAAAGAGCAGCATCCTTGACTCAATTAGAGGCAGCTGTATAATTGACAGGGAGGCAGGCAAGATAACCCAGGCAATAGGAGCTTCTATATTGCCTATAGAAACAATAAAAGAAGGATGCAAAAAATTCATACAGGACCCTGAAAAGATAAAAATCCCCGGCTTGTTGTTTATAGATACGCCAGGACATTCTGCTTTTACAACCCTTAGGAAGAGAGGAGGTTCTTTAGCAGACATAGCTATTTTGGTTATAGATATAAACGAGGGCATAATGCCACAGACAGAGGAATCAATTAATATATTGCTCCAGAACAAGACTCCTTTCGTCATAGCACTGAACAAACTGGACTTAGTTCACGGATTCCAGCAAAAAGAGGAGCATTCTGTACTGAAAATAATAGAAAGCCAGTTTAATGAAGTTAAGAATGACATAGAAGGCAAGATTTATGATATTGTAGGCAAATTATATGATAAATTTAAGATAGAAGCGGATTTCTTCAATAGGATTGACTTCACAAAAAAAGTGGCCATTGTACCGTGCTCTGCAAAAACAAAAATAGGGCTGCCTGAGCTGATGATGGTTATTATCGGATTGTCCCAGAAATACTTAAAGGATTCACTTGAGATACACCCTGAGGAAAAGGCAAAAGGGACTATTCTTGAGGTAAAGGAAATAAAAGGGCATGGCTGCTGCATTGATACAATAATCTATGACGGAATACTGAATGTTGATGACAACATAATGATAGCAGGCCTTGATAATGTCATCGAAACCAAAGTGAGGGCTTTGTTAAAGCCTAAGGCATTGAATGAGATTATGGACAGAAAAAGCAAGTTTGACTCTGTTGACAGCGCTGAAGCGGCAACTGCATTAAGGATAAGTGCTCCGGGCATGGAAAAGGTCCTTTCAGGAATGCCATTTATGGCTTTTGATGAAAAGGACAGGGAAAAAACAGAAAAAGAGCTGAGGGAGCAGGTTGAGGAGGTTATTATAGATACTGACAAGTCGGGCGTTGTTGTGAAAACTGACAGCTTAGGCTCTTTGGAGGCAATGATAACCATACTGAAAGAAAATAATATTTTGATTAAAAAGGCTTCAATCGGGAATATAAGCAAGAAGGACTTTGCAGAGGCAGAGAGCAATTATGAGCAGAACCCACTTGACTCTGTTATTCTGGGATTCAATGTCAAGGACTGCAGTGAAACAAGCGATGAGAAAGTAAAAATTATTATCGGGGACATAATCTATAAGATTGTCGAGGACCTTGAGGAATGGAAAACGCAGAAAATAAAGGAAAAAGAGTCTATGGAAAAAAAGGGCCTTGAAAAGCCTTTCAAGATACAGTTTTTAAGGAATACTACATTCAGAAAAAGTCATCCTGCAATAATAGGTGTGGATGTTCTGGAAGGGACGCTTGTAAAAGGAATGTCTCTTATGAATGAAGAAGGAAAATTATATAATACAACAATCAAAAGCCTACAGGAGAAAAACAAGTCAGTTGAAGAAGCCCCTGCAGGAAAACAGGTGGCTGTATCCCTGCCCGATATGACTGTAGGAAGGCAGATACATGAAGAAGATATATTTTATTCTTTCATTGATGAAAAAACCTTCAGGAAACTAAAGGAGAAATCAGATTACCTGAATGATTCTGAAAAAAATGTTCTTAGAAAAATAGCAAAAATAATGAGAAAGAACAATCCTGTTTGGGGGGTTTAATTATTTATTTAGAATTGTAATTTATTTCTCTTTTAAATGCATCATACATAAAAGAAGCTTCTTTATTCACATTCAAATCATTCACTTCTTCCAAATATTTCTTCATATTTTGTATTGAATTTGTGGACCTTCTTACTAAAGCCTGTAATGGAGGATATCTCAATTTTTTATTTTCAACAGAAAGCACAGATATATCATGAGCATAAGCACCGCCAATCATAAAGAAAGCATGTCTGTCCCACCATTTATTTTTTGGAAAATTAGCCACAATCAAATCATAAGTTGCTATTTTTTTAAAATCCTCATGTGTATCTTCAGATTTTTTGATAAATTCTTTCCGGGGTTGTTTTTCACTAAGTTCATCTATAATGTCTGATAACTCCCCGCTAATTTCTCCACAAAAATATACTTTTTTCACAGGGATAATTCCCTGACTATTTACAGGATATTTGCTCTTAATCTTCTTTTTTGGTTTGTTTGTTAATTCAAAACCATTGTTTAAAAAATTAATAGCTTTTTCAGAATCTGTAAAATATTTGTCAGCCACTTTTCTCAATAAAACATCTTCTTTTTTATGTCCGTCTTCTTCATCCACAATAATTATATAATTTCCATGTGCATAAGAAGCTCCTATTTCAGCATAAGTGGCTGTTCCTCTGTCTTTGTTTTTAGGAAAAACTGCTAACAAAACAGGACAGTTTTCTGCTGCGTTCATATCATCAATAACTAGCTTTGCTATACACGACTGCCTGTGGTTTCTGGGGTCACGTAATGGATATTCAGGCAATGCTTCAATTAATTTATCCCTGAAACCATAAAAAGAGCCTACTAAATATATTTCTGGTTTAATTTCCCCCATTTTTTACCCCCATAATACCTAAGAAAAATCTTAGGGTGAATAAAATCTATTAACTCACCCTTTTTTATTAAAAAAAATAAAATAGTTTATAAATTTTTTTATAAAGGAAAAAATATATTTTGATTATTCATTTAAAAGGATAAATCTTTCCTGTTTCTTTGTAATATTTAATTGTTTTTATTAAATTTATAATTATTAAAGATATCATTACTATTAAAACCAAGAATACTAATTTATTATACTGCAATGCTCCTGAAAAATCACCCTTCAGCAATCTTGTCATAGCATGACTCATGCCGCAGGCAGGGCATTTACAATCAGCAAATATGCCTGAAGCAGGACAGTTGCCCCTTAAAATAAAAGGAATTATAAAATTTCTGAATATACACATATCAGGCATAATGTCTAAATAATAAGTAGGAAGAAAACCTAAAAATAATAAAATAAAAACAAAATTAATCAGTCTGACTTGTGGATTACCAAAACTGATTAAGTCTAAAAAAACTTTTTTTAGTTTGTTTATGGTCTTTATGAGCTGACCCATTCTATGTTTTCAAATTCATGTTTGGTAGCAATCAGGATAAGGTCTACTAACCACCAGATACCACAACCACCCAAAGTAATAAGCTTTAATATACCTAATCCAATATGACCCATAATAAACCTGTCAACCCCGAGTTGACCGAATAAGATAGACATTACCAGGGTCAAAACCCAGTTTACTTTCTTTTTTGCCAAAATCATCACCTCAAAATTTTAAATTTAATAAAAATAAAAAATTTATTCAAAACCTAAAAATCCCATTTCTCTGCATATTTGCCTATTACTGGTAAAGGTTCTTGCTTATCAGTCAAGGAATTAATTATTCCTATAATCCATAATACAAACACCAATATCCATAAAACAGCACCTATTAATGCTCCAAGGAAAGGAATATATCCCAAAATTGTAGCTATAATCCCCATAGCTATCCATGCTATAAACAGAATTAGTCCCTGCTTAGCATGGTAAAGGCTGAATTTGCCTCTTTCTTTTTTTGTCAGCAATACTATAACTACTCCTATTATAGATATTAAATAACAAAGCAATGCGAAAATCTTTTCTTCATCTTTTTTTGCCAAAATTATCACCCCAACGTTTTAAAAAATTAATATTTAAACTTAAATAACAGTGATTGTTTTTAAATTTTATTATTTTTTCATCTTAAACAGGTAAAATTTATAAACTTCTTTTAAATAACTTTAGGTTATGGGGAAAAAACAGAATAAACCGGGAAATATTGAGAAAATAGTCCCTGACACAAGCGTAATAATTGAAGGAATCATTTCTGAAAAAATAAGGAAAAAAGAATTATCTGTAAGTGAAATACTGATTCATGAGGCAATACTACAGGAATTGGAGCACCAGGCAAATAAAAACAATGAGACAGGCTTTATGGGGCTTGATGAAATCAATAAACTAAGAAATATTGCTGATGAACAGAATATAAAAATAAATTTCTCAGGCTCGCGCTTAAAGGATTGGCAGATAAAAAAAGCATACCTGGGAGAAATAGACAGCCTTATCAGAGACCTTGCGTATAATGAAAATGCTGCATTAATAACTGCAGACATGGTTCAGGCAGAAGTCGCAAAAGCCAAAGGCATAGAGGTATTGCTTATTAAATTCAAAAAAGGAAAAAAGAGAAAGATAAAGCTTGAAAAATTCTTTGATAAAAATACTATGAGCGTGCATCTGAAGGAAAACTGCTTTCCAAAGGCAAAGAAGGGGCTGCCTGGAAAATGGGAATTTGTAATTATAAATAAAAAACAGCTGAAAAAGGATTTTATTTTGGGCATGATAAAAGAAATCATAGAAGAGGCAAACAGCAGGGATGACGGGTTTATTGAGATTGAAAGAAAAGGCTCAACCATCGTACAATTATCAAATTACAGGATAGTCATCACAAGGCCTCCTTTCTCAGACAATTATGAGATAACTGCAACAAGGCCTGTAAAAAAATTAGAACTAAAGGATTATGATATAGATGAAAAGCTCATGGAAAGGATAAAAAAGCAGGCAGAAGGCATTCTGATTTCAGGCGCACCAGGGCATGGAAAATCCACATTTGCCCAGGCTCTGGCTGAGTTCTACTCAAAAGAAGATAAGATAATAAAGACAATAGAAGTCCCAAGGGACCTTATGTTAAATGATGAGATTACCCAATATGCTCTTTCACACGGAAGCAAGCAGGAGATACATGACATACTGCTTTTATCAAGGCCTGATTATACTATATTTGATGAAATAAGGAACACAGATGACTTCAGATTATTCTCTGATTTAAGGCTTTCGGGTGTGGGGATGATTGGCGTTGTTCATGCAACAGAATCAATTGACGCAATACAAAGGTTTATAGGCAGGATAGAACTGGGTGTTATTCCTCATGTTATTGATACTGTGATTTTTATAAAAAACGGAAAGATAGACAGGGTTTTTAACCTTAAGATGGAAGTGAAAGTTCCATCAGGAATGCTTGAAGCAGACTTGGCAAGGCCTGTCGTATGCATCTATAACTTCAAAAACTCAAAACTGGAATTCGAGATTTATTCATACGGCGAGGAGACGGTGGTTGTGCCTGTGCAGAAAGAGACAACAACACCTTTGCAGAAACTTGCCTCTGAAAAAATAGAGGAATATTTCGGGAGATACTCAAAAAACATAAAAGCAGATATGGTGTCAAATAACAAGGTTATCATATATGTGCCTAAGAAAAAGAAAGCTGCAATAATAGGCAAAAACGGGAGCAATATAGAAAGGATTGAGTCTGAGCTTGGCTTGAGCATTGATGTGAGGGCAATGGATGAAAAGGATTCAGATAATAATATATCTCATAATGATAATACTAAAGAATTAAACAATATCCCTTATTCTGTTAAAATCCATAAAAGAAACATAACCTTTACATTGGACAAAGAGCAGAAAAACAGGGAAGTTGATGTTTACGTAAACAGCCAGTACTTGATAACTGTAAAGACAACAAAAAAAGCACTCATAAGGATTAATAAAAATTCAAAACAAGCTAAGATTATCATAAACTGCTTAAAGTCAGGGGAGGATTTGGAGATTAAAGGATAATGAAAACCAAAAAATCTGTTCTGGTAATAGCTGCACACCCCGATGATGAGATTTTCGGGCCGGGAGCCACAATAGCAAGATATGCTGAAGAAGGCATTGATGTATATACTGTTGTTTTCTCATACGGAGAGATGAGCCACCCCCATTTTAAGCCAGAGGAGATCATGAAGATAAGAAAGAGGGAGTCTGAAAGGGCAAACTCGATAATAGGGGGGAAGAAGGTTTATTTTCTGGGTTTAAAAGAAACCAGGTTTGAAAAGGAGTTTTATGAAAAAGGGGCATATAAAAAGGTTGAAGAAATAATAAAAAGGCACAACCCTGAAAAGATATTCATACATTCCCAGGATGATGTCCATCATGACCACAGGGCTGTAAATAAGATATTTATTGAAAACTATGAAAGGATGAGCCTGAATGCACAGGTATATACATTCAATGTTTCAAATATCCTTGACATAAAAAAAAGAAACCGCCCAAGATTAGTTATAAACACTTCAAAAACATTCCACAAGAAAATAAATGCCCTGAAATGCTTCCGCAGCCAGATTAACCCGTTAAGCTATGTATTCACAAACAACATATTATTTATTGTTACTTACATAAAATCAGTAATCAACGGGATGAAATACGGATGCAAGCACAGCGAGGTATTTTTCAGATTAAAATAAAATGAAAAAACTATTGATTACAACAGACCTTTATCTGCCAAAATGGGACGGGGTTTCAAGATTCCTCAATGAGATAGTACCGAGGCTGAAAAAAAACTTTGACATTATAATCATAGCCCCTGATTTCGGCGAATATAAGGAAAAAAATGCAAAATTAGTCAGGATGCCTGTGATAAAAAGGCTGAAATTCGTTAATTACCCTGTGCCGAGAATAAACAAAAAGATAATTGCAAGAGAGATAAAAAAAGCAGATATTGTATTCAACCAGACGATAGGGCCTATAGGATATTACGCAATAAAAAGGTGCAAGAGAACAAAAAAGCCAATAGTCTCATTCATACATTCTATTGAATGGGAACTGTTTCCAAAAGCATTGTCAAGCAATCTACTGAAAAAGATTGCCTATCCTATTGTCAAAAGAATGACGAGAAAGCTCTACAACGGGGTAAGCTGCCTGTTTGTCCCTTCCTACCACATAGCAGAAGCCCTTATGTGGCAGGGAATATATTCAAGGATGGAAATAGTTCATCTGGGGACAGATATAAAAAAATTCTTTCCTTCAAAAAACAGGAATAAAATAAGAAAAGAGATAAACCTTAATCCAAAACCAATAATTATAGGCTATCACGGGAGGATAAGCGAGGAAAAAGACCTTATGACTTTATTAAGGGCATATATGAGAATAAGGTCCAAAAACAGGGAAAAAGAAATAAACCTGCTCATAGTGGGGGACGGACTGGAAAAGCTGAAAAACAAGCTAAAATCAAAGCAGGGTGTTTTTCTGGTGGGAAAACAAGATAATGTTTTGCCTTACCTTCAGGCGATGGACATTTATGTATTACCTAGTTTAACTGAAACAACATCTCTTTCAACATTAGAAGCAATGTCATGTGAACTTCCTGTAATAGTTACTGAAGTTGGCTTTATTAAAGACTATATTGAACAAGGCAAAAATGGCTTGTTCTTTGAAAAGCAGAACCCATTCCATCTGGCAAAACAAATTGAACTGCTGATAAACAATCCTTCATTAAGAAAAGAATTGGGCAAAAAAGCAAGGGAAACCGTAAAGGAAAAATTCAACTGGGACAACACTTCTTCTGAGATAGAAATGTTATTGGAAAGCATGGTTGAATAATATTTAATGTTGGTGATATTTAAATAAAATTTACGTGGGGGGGCTTATTATCTATATCAATACTCTTATAAAATTCATTTGCCTCTTTTTCAGAGAAAATGCCAAGATCTCTAATATTTAATAATAAATTATTAAGACTTTTTAATTTAAAATAAGGAGGGGTTTTTATTTCACCAGAATCCATTTTCATCATCAATTCCTTTCTTTTATTTCCATACCACACATCTTTTAAACTAGTATTTTTTATATCACCAATACAAAATCCTTCCATCCCATTATGCTCTGAAGTAATATACATTCTACCATCATAATCAAAACTTGCAGACCATGGGTGGGATATATTTGGTATGTTTTGGTATGGCAGGGATAAATTATTAAATCCTTCTTTATTTATTAAAACACGCATTCCGGAAGATTCAACTTTATTGGCTATTTTATCCTCCAATAGGTCTGGTATTTCAGCAAAAATCTCTGAATTTGGCTGTTCAGTCACAACATTTAAATCATCATCAAAATAATAAACTTCTGGTCTAAACGCAACATAATCTATTCCTCCCTCTGAATCTTCATATAACTGCAATAAAACATCTGAAATCTCATCCAGTTCTTCATAATTTTTCTCATTTATAATATAACCAATTCCAATATTCGTTGGGACATTTAATTTAGTTTTGGTCCTGCCCAAATCCACAATATTTCTTTTTATATTATTAAATATTATCGGATTTTTACCATTATATCCATATATCAGACCATGAGTTATAGAGGTTCCTGCATTAAGACTAACTCTTATAAAAACAGGTTTTATTTCCAAAAGTTTTTCGAAATCTCCTTCCTTAAACAAAGCACCATTAGTATATAATCCTATTTCAAAACCACTTTCTTTTGCTTGTTTCATAAATTCTAAATATAAAGGATTCTTCAGAGGCTCCCCACCGCCAGTAAATATAAGAGATTTAATATATGAACCTTTTAAACCACCAATAATTGAATCAAAAACCTCCTGACTCATTAATCTCTTTTTTCCCTTGTCTTTTTCCTTTGATTTGTTTTGAACATATGTGCATTTAGGACAATTAAAATTACAGTCAAGTGAAGGCACAATCTCAACACAAACAGGCTGAACATCAAAATAATTTCCTTTTAAAAAACTGGAAAAATTTTCTTTATGGAATAATGCTTTTTTAGAAGGGTCATACATATTATAACTATTATTACTTCTATTCAAACCTAAAATAGAATATAATTTATCTGTTTTTTTTATCATATATATTAATAATACAAGGTAATATATAAATTTTTTGTATATAACGCCTAAAAAGTAGTAAAAAATAAAATTAGTGATAAACTATTAATGGCTCTTAAAATTCATAAGGTTTATATATTATTTATTTTTGTTTAGATAATATATTATAATTCATATAAGTACTTAGAAAATGGTCAAGATAAACCGAATGGTAATGCAGAATTTCAAGTCCTTTGCAAAAAAGACAGAGCTGATTTTCAACAAGGACTTCAATTGCATTATAGGGCCAAACGGCTCTGGAAAAAGCAATGTTACAGATGCACTGTGTTTTGTTCTGGGAAAATTATCCACTAAAGGAATGAGGGCTGAAAGGACAACCCATCTCATATATAACGGGGGGAAGAATAAAAAGCCTGCTGACTGGGCTAAAGTCTCATTATATATAGATAATAAAAACAGGATTTTCCCTTTTGATACCAAAGAGGTCAAGATTACAAGGATTCTAAAAAGAAAGGAAAAAGAGAATGAAGAAGACTCTGCCCAGGGAGTTTACAGGATAAATGAGAAAACATCAACAAGGCAGGAAATCCTTGAGTTGCTGGCTGCAGCCAAGATAAACCCTGACGGCTATAATATAATTCTGCAGGGAAACATAAATACTCTGATAGAAATGTCCTCTGTTGAAAGAAGAGGCATAATTGAACAAATAGCAGGCATAGGTGTCTATGAGGAAAGAAAGGGAAAAGCCCTGAGGGAACTGGAAAAGGTTGAGAAGAAGATAAACGAGGCCAATATTATACTTGAGGAAAGGGGAACCTACCTGGACAAGCTGAAAAAAGAAAGGGACCAGGCCTTAAAGTTCAAGGACTTAAAAGATAAGATAAAAAGAAACAAGGCAACCCTTGTTTTCAGAAGGCTTGAAGACAACAAGAAGAAATCAACAAAACAGGATAATGAAATACAAAAGAAGCAAAGCAATATTGATAAGATAAATGAGGAAATAACAAACTTAAAGGAAAAGCTCGAAAAGAAAAAGGAGGAAATAAGCAAGATAAACAAAAAAATAGAGGAAAAGGGGGAAAAAGAGCAGGTAGAGATACACAGGGAAGTTGAAAATATGAAGGTTGACATGGCCTCATCCAGGGAAAGGATACACAACCTCAAGGACCAGATTGTAAAGATAAAGGAAAGGAAAGCTGAACTTAAAAACAGCCTTGATGAAATAAAATCAAAGATTGTGTTTATTGAAAATGACAATAAAAAAATAAAGGAAAATATAGATAAAAAAGATAATTCAGTCCGGGAAATAGAAAAAAATATAGAGGATTTCCAGAAAGAGAAAAACCTTGAAAACCTTGATGAGCTTAACACTGAAATTGAAGAGAATGATAAAAAAACTGAGAAACTACAGGAAGAAATAGAGGAATTAAGAAAAGAGCAGCAGGAATTATTAAGAAAAAAAGACAGGCTTGAGATTTATATTGAAAACATAGACAGCAAGATACTAAAGATATCCGGAATAAAAGAAAAGAACAAAAAACAGCTAAATGAGCTTGAGACCAAAAAGAAAACATTCAAAGAGATATCTGCAGAATTAAATACCCTGCTTACAGAGGACAGCTCGCTGGATGCCCAGTTAAAAACCGCAAGGGGAAAACTGGAAAGCAAGAAAGAAGAGCTTACTAATGAAAAATCAAAGCATGCCTCAATATCAAGGGGCATTGCAGGAAGCATTGCAGTAACAAGAATCATAGAGCAGAAGGAAAACAACAGCATAAAAGGGATAAAAGGGACAATAGGGAACCTGGGAAAAGTGAATGAGGAATATTCTCTTGCTTTGGAGGTTGCTGCAGGCTCAAGGATAAAAAGCATAGTTGTGGAAAATGACAATGTTGCAGCAGAGTGCATAGATTTCCTGAAGAAAAGAAAAATAGGCGTTGCTAATTTTCTTCCGTTGAATAAGCTGAGGGAAACAAATGATGGCTTATCCAAAGAAATAATGAAACAGGAAGGAGTTATAGGAAAGGCTATTGACCTTATTGATTTTGACCCTAAGCTGAAAAAAGCATTCAGCTATGTTTTCGGAAACACAATCATTGTAAAAAATGTTGAAACAGCAAGAAGGATAGGCATAGGAAAAATAAGGATGGTTACCATAGAGGGGGATTTGATTGAGAAAAGCGGTGCAATGGTCGGAGGCTACAGGACAAAAACATCTCACGGCATGGGCTTCAGGAAAAAAGAGGTCAGCGAGAACATTGAATTACTGAACAAGGAAATCGATGAGCTGAATAATACCATATCAAAATTAAAAAGCAAAAAAGAGGAAACAGAAGATAAAATACAGGAACTGAGGGAGAAAAAAGCCGAGCTTGAAGGCGAGGTAATTAAGCTTGAAAAATCCCTTCATATTGATTCTGAGGACCTGTCTGCAACAAAAGATGAAAAGGACATGAAAGAAAAAGAGCTGAAGGAGACTGAATATAATTTAGGGAAACTAATGACAGAAATAAGCGAAAAGAACAAAGAGATTACCGGGATGAAAACAAGGAAGCAGACCTTAAGGGACAAGGTAAATAATTTAAGGAGCCCCGAGGTTCTTGCGGAAATGAGAGCCTTTGAGGACAAGAGAAAACAATTAAAAGAAGACATTATTGAGCTTAACGGCAATTTAAAGAATAATATATCACAGATAGAAAATGTGCTTGGGCCTGAAAAAGAGAACATAGAAAAGATCCTGAAACAGCAGGAGAAAGAGATGAAGGAGTTCGACAGGGAAAAAGAATCGCTGGATAAGGAAATAGGCAAAAAAGAGAAAACAATAAAGGAAAAAGAGAAGCTCCAGGAGGAATTCCATAAAAAATTCAGGGACCTTTTTGAGAAAAGGTCTGAATTCGAGAAAGAGATTTCAAATATGGAGAACTCAATAAACAATAAGCAGGACAATATAAGGAATACAGAGATTGAATTGAATAAGACAACAATAGAAGATGCCCAGATAAAGGCAAAAATCTCAGGACTGGAGGAGGAGTTCTCACAATATAAGGGAATTGAAATTTTTAAAGACAAGCCTGAAAACAAGATTGTAAGTGAGATAAACAAATTCGGGGAAATGGTTGAGAATATAGGGACTGTAAACATGAAGGCGCTTGAGATATATGAAAAGGTCGAGGTTGAGTTCGAGGTTCTGAAAGAAAAGAAAAATTCCCTGACAAACGAGAAAGATACTATACTGGTCATGATTAATAAAATAGACACAAAGAAAAAAGAATTGTTTATGGAAACATTTGATGTACTTAACAAAAACTTCAAGATAATATTTTCGAAATTATCATCAAAAGGGGATGCTTTTCTGGAATTAGAGGATGAAAACTACCCTTTTAATGCGGGAATTAATATAAAAGTAAGGATAAAGGGCAAAAAATTCCTTGACATATTCTCCTTATCTGGAGGAGAGAAAACACTTACTGCCCTGGCTTTCCTGTTTGCTGTGCAGGAATATGACCCCGCTCCTTTTTATGTATTGGATGAGGTTGATGCTGCCCTTGACAAAAGGAACTCTGAAAGATTGGCCAAACTGATAAAAGCATATTCCTCTAAAGCGCAGTATATAATAGTAACCCATAATGACTCAATAATAAGCGAATGCAGCACAATATACGGTGTTTCAATGGGCAAGGAAAATGTAAGCAAGGTCACAAGCCTTGAGATTTAAAGTTCTATCAATAAAAATATTTATAAATAAATCATTACAGATAAAAACATGATATTTATAAACGGGATATTTTTGGGCGCCATATTGTTCTTTGCTTCTATATTTGACATAAAAACAAGGGAAGTCCCTGACTGGCTGTCATACTCACTGATATATTTTTCAGTTGCGGCATCATTAATATATTCAATCATTCAGGCCAATTATGTTTATATACTGAACTCAGTTCTGGGGCTTGCCGCCGGATTTGTACTTGCAATATTGTTATTTTATCTTGGGCAGTGGGGCGGAGGGGATTCTAAATTACTTATGGGCCTTGGCTCATCCATAGGAATCGGCTTTTCTCTTGCAAATATAGATTTTTTCGTTATCCTGATTAACATATTCATAGTGGGCTTTTTGTATGGATTTATTTATTCTGTAATGCTTGCATTAAAGCACAGAAAGAAATTTTCAGAAGGATTCAAAAACAAGATAAGGACAAAGCCAACCCTTTTTCTAAGAAGAACAGTCATAATAATTGTTTTCCTGGGGATTATGGCTTCTTTTTTCCTGCCATTGTATCTGAAAATTTTTACAATAGGATTCACAGGAATCCTTTTCTTCATATTTTATTTGTGGATATTCACGCAGGTAATTGAAGAGACCTGCATGATAAAGAAAACAGATATAAATAAATTGACTATAGGAGACTGGCTTGTTGAGCCTGTAAAAATCAGAAATAAAATAATAATCGGGAAATCCAAAACCGGCCTGACAAAAAAACAGGTCGATGAGCTTAGGCTGTTGAGTAAAAAAGGCAAAATCAAAAAAGTTATTATAAAAGAAGGCATTCCATTTATTCCCAGCTTCTTCATAGGTTATCTGGTCTTTATTGCATACGGGAACTGGATGCTGTTTGTATTTTAAGGTGTTCTTTTCAAAGCCTCTATCAGATAATTCTTTTCCCCGTTTTGTTCTTTTATTGTCTCCTGCTTGTTATCTTCTTTTTTGGAAACAATCTCTCTGGTTTCAGTGCTTTTGCCAATAGAAATATCACTTGTTGTTTCAGATAGTTTTTTCTTTACAGCTTCGAGCTGCTCAGGGCTTGCCCTCTTGGGTTTCCATTCAAAATTAATATTGTCGCTCTGCCTCCTTGGTATGATGTCTATGGAAAAATGACTCAACTCCTGACCTGCAGGAATCCCGTTTCTGACAATTATATTTGTCCCATGTGCCTGCAGGGACTCAAATAACAAGGTGGAAATCTTATTGGCTGTATTGAAAAGAGTTTTTATCTCATCATCAGGAACCTGCTCCATTATCGTATAATGCTTTTTGGGAAAAATCTTTAAATGCCCTAATGCAACAGGCTTTTCTGCCAGGGATATAATTATATCATCATCCTCATATATTATTCCGGAATAGTCTTTTTCACAGATTCTGCATGTCATTTTTTATTTATTTAAAAATAATCTTGATATCTTATCAAGGTCAGGTGTTTCTTTTGGTGTGTGTTTTATTTTTTCTTTTGGCTTTTGTTCGGATTTTTCCTTAGGTTGTTCTTGTTTTGGCTCTGTTTTTGGTTGTTCAGGTTCTTCTTTCGCTTCATATTCGGGAATTTCATTTTCGGGCTTTTCTTCAGCCATGATATCCCTGCCTGTAACCAGCCTGGGCATTATCTGCTTCATCATCTTTTGTAATTTATCTAATTTTTCCCCAGGTATTTTTATTTCCTTAAACTCAAATAATTCATCATTCTCTTTTCTTGGTATTACATGTATCATAAAATGAGGCGCCTTCTGCCCTGCTATCTGGCCGTTGGCAGCAAAGATGGTTGTTCCCTCAGCATCAAGTGTTTTAAGTACTGCCTGTGAAAGCTCTCTTGCAACTATGAACATATGCCCTATTAATTCTTCAGGCATATTGGGCATTATCATAAAGTGCTCTTTTGGCAGAATTAAAAGATGCCCTTCAGAAGCAGGATTAATATCCAGAATTACAGAAACATAATCATCCTCATACACTTTTTTAGAAGGAATCTCATTTTTTATAATCTTACAGAATATACAGTTTTTCTTCTGCAGTTCAATTATTTCCTCAGGAGACATATTCTCCAAATCTTCTTGAGTGATATTTTCAGGCATGTTTTAACTATATAAAAGGAAAGTTTATAAATATTTTTAAAATATACTTTAATCATTAAAAAGTAGTGATTAAATAGATATATTTAAATATAATAGACATTTATTTTATCTAAAATGATGAATCTATTGGAAAATTTAACTGAAAAACAGATTAAAAATTTCGAAGACAAGCTGGATTTGGTTGAAATAAACTCAAGAAAATACCGGACAATAAAGGACTATAAGCCAGATATAATTATTGGCTTGTCTTTTGGAACCACATCATATAATGACAGATTAGCCCAAGCTGTAAAAGATGCTGAGGATTATTTTGGTTTTGGCTGTATTATAGCACAAAGTGAGATATATCAGAGCTATACAGAAAATTTCAATAGAAAACCAATAAAAATAGGAAACAATAACAGCAAAGAATCATTATGGAAATCAGATTTAACAACACGGGATGTGCTGCTTAAAACAAAAGATTTGCTTAATAAATATGCTCCTGAATACAATAATATTCTTTATGTAGCCCATCCAGCCCATATTTATAGGGTTTTACATGACGGGAAAAAATTAGATCTTGAAGGAAAACCATTTATTGAAGATGAAATAATATGGAGTGATAAAAAAGATATCCAGAAATGGACTACTTCTCAAAACAGGTGGCCTCTGAGGGAAATTCTTGCCAGAGTTAAATACAATCTAGAAGAAATCTTCTGATAAAAATACGAAAATTATTTAAATGAAAGATAATAAGAATTATACAGGAGCAGATATATAATCCATTATTAAAAAAGAGGTGTTTCACATGAAATCAAATAATAAAAAAGGTTCTCTGGAATTAAGCGTGAATTCTATTGTTATCCTGATAATTGCTATTGCTATTCTTGGTTTGGCTCTGGGCTTTATAAAGGCTAATTTCGGAAGCTTAAGCCAGAAGCTGGAGCAGTCAACAGCAGAAATCCCTGATGCGCCAATGGCCACTGCATCTGAGCCGATTACAATACATTCTGAAAATCTGATTGTTGGAAAGGGTCAGCAGGTTCCTGTAAAATTTAGTGTTTACTGCCCTGAAGATACGGGTGAATGTGTAAACACAATGATAGATATTGATAAATGTGATGAAGCTTTCTCAAAAATAGATCAAATAGAAAAAAATATTAACGCAGGAAGAACACAGCAGTTTAATACTCTAATAATATTTTCAGGAACCTCCGGACAGACTTATTTATGCAGCGCTGTTTTCACATATGAGGGTTTAACCGAGCCTTATACAAAAACAGCAGACTTTGCGGTAAAAATAATCTAAGGTGATAATGATGAAAAGAAGATTAACCAAAAAAGAGGAATTTGACATTATGAAACTGGTTTTAGATAAGTTCTTATTATTGGGTGTTTTCATAATGGGTTATGGTTTCTGGAAAATGGTCGAGTATACTTACACTGACTTATGGATGGGATTATTGATTCTGATTTCAGGAGCTATAGTGTTGGTAATATTTATGATGCTGCTGGTCAGGGAATATGAGTTTATAAAAAGATAGTAAAAAATGAATAAAAAAGCAGCCATACAGTTAAGTGCTAATTTTATTATAATTCTTATTATAGGAATAGTTCTTTTGGGAATGGGTTTTTATATCTTCAACAGAGTTTTTCAGGAAGGAATGGACTTAAACAGGGAGATAAGCTCAGAGACTGACAGGCAGATAAGGAACATACTTGACTCAGGGGACAGGGTTGCTATTGCTGTAAATGAAAAAAAAGTTTCGGGGGATTATTCTGACTTCTGGATAGGTATAAGGAATATATATGACACTGAAAAAACCTTCAATATTATTATAAACAAAGAAGGATTTCAAGGATGTACTATCTATGATGAGAATTTGCAGTATTTCGAGGAAGTTTCCATTCCTGGCAATGATTATGCTGCCAAGCTCATATTAATAAAGCCTGTTTATGATGAAAACTCTAATCAATGCAGCGGTATTGTAAGGGTAAAAATAGAAAATAATGATTACGGTTCTCCACAATTAATTACAATGATAAAGCCTTAATCAAAGCCTTTTAACAATTCTTCAAGTTTTTTTCTTGGGTTTTTTGCTTTTACAATTCCTGAAGCTATTAAAACACCCTGTGTCCCGAGTTCAATTGCTTTTCTTACATCTTCCATGGTTTTTATGCCTGCACCGCAGAGAACAGGAATGTTTGGATCAATTTTCTTTATTTTTTCTATGGATTCTTTTATTAACTCAGGCTTTGCACTGCTTACAGAAATATTTCCCCCTATCAGTTCAGGAGGCTCTATTGCAATTGCATCAGGCTTAAACACAGCTATTGATTCAGCTATCTCAGTATTATTAGCGCATGCAACAGTCATCAGGTTAAGCTCTTTGGCTATTTCTATGCTTTTCTCCAGATCATCTATCCTGAACTTGTCTTCAGAATGATTAAGCAAGCAGCCCACTGCACCGTTTTCCTTTAAATCCTCGGGGGCAACATGGCCGGTATGTGCGCCGTAATCAATGGGGTCCATATGCTCACTGAAAATAGGTATGGAAACTTCATGGCTTATTCTGTATATGTCAGGCTCCTGGACTGCAATTATTATATTTTTACCTGTTTTCTTGGCTGTCTCTTCGCATATTTGAGCCAGTTCCAAAGCCTTTATGCCCGTACCTTCTTTGTAGGTTTTGAAATTTACAATAAAAACAGGTAAATTAATCCTTTTTTCCATAGAACCTTTCCCTGATAATCCTTTCTTCATCATCATCTTCCTCTTCTTCCTTGCTTAGTTTTTTCTTATCTATATTATATCTTTTTGAAATATCTTTTTTTATTTCATCTATTTTATCATCATCTAAACTATAATCCATGTTTCTTATGTGACTTGTTGTTTTTTTATCTTTTTTAGAAAGATTTTCCATTTTATCCAGATACTTGAAAACCCCCTGCTTGCTTACTTTTTTCCAGCAGTCAGGGCAGTATTTCTTTCCTTTGCTGGAATTAATGCATTTCTCGCATATAGGCTTCCCGCACCATGAGCAATAGCTTTTTGCCTCTTCATTATGAAATGAGCATTTCATCTTGTTTTAATTTTAAGTGTTTAATGTTTATTAATTTTTTTGTTTTTTGTTATTTATTGTGTTGTTATTTAAAAGTTATAATATATAAAAAGATTTATAAATAATGCTTAGTTCTTATTAATAATTAAGAGGATAAAAATGAAAGAATATTATCATAAAGAACCGGATGGCGATGAATGTATTTTTGAAAAAATCTTTTTCTATAAGGGCAAAGGATTATTGGTAGTTAAAAGAAAAGGGTATTTTTTAGATGAAAATAGAGTAAAAACCAAGAGAATTGTTATGGTGGAGGGTTTTGTTGATAAATATAAACAGCAGAGAAATGCACTTGGTGTCGAAACATCATTTGTTAAGCCAATACCATCAGAACTGGAAGGAACCATAACAGAACTTCTAAATTCAAACGGCTTGAAAGAAGAGATATATTTTGCATAAATATAGTAAACCATTAATTTTTTGATTTTAAGAAAAAAAGATGTTTTTTGATAGAATTAAAATAATTTTAACAATTCTTTTGTAGAATATACTGTTAGTTTATTTTGTTTTTTTAATTCTTTATCATTAGACCAAAGAGAACATTTTAATTTTAATGCCAATGCAAAATATTCTATGTCATAAGGATCAGGACAAATCTTTTCTGCTTTGGGAATAAAATCTTTAAATTCTGAATAAGAAAGGAAATTAATTTTAGAAGAGATTAAAGATAAAAATAATTCAAATTCTTCTTTAGATAACCTGGATTTGGATAATATCTCTTTTTCATGTTTTTTAAATTCTTTTATTAAAAAATCAGGTGCAAATAATTTAATTTTGTCATTAAATATTAAATCCGGTGTTTTGCTATGTTTTGGGATTAATGCAGACATTATTATATTTGCATCTATCACAAGCTCCATATATTTACCCCATTTCAGCATATTTTTTATGGAGAGATTTATTTATTTTTTTAGCTAATTCCAAAGCATCTTTTTCAGTCAGTTTGGATTTGGAGGTTATAGATTTCAAAATATTCAATTCCTCAATCTTCTTTTTTATTGCAGTTCTTGCTACTTCAGACCAGTTTATTTCTCTGGATTTGTCCATTTCTTTCTTTAAGTCCTCAGGAACTGATAAAGTTATGGTTGGCATATTTACACCTCTATTTAATTTATTTAATTATGTGTAAATATTTAATATATATAAATCTTTCCTTTTAAAGAAGAATTATTTTTATTATTTAAGCATTTTGTGTATATGTCCGATGGTTTTTTGGTTTTATTGGATTATATTTATGTAATATTTTCATATTTTTCCATTAGTTTTTTAGTATCATAGTCAGAAATGGTTTCTTTATGTTCTTCAGAAGGGCTTTTTAAAAAAGATATTAATGATTTATTGTATATAAGTCTAGTTATAGAATCTGCAAACAAGCCTGTAAGATAAACAAATCCCAATATTGTTAAAGAAGCATACATATCCCCGGGCCATGTTAAAGCTCCTTCATTATATTTTTCTAAATATTTAATGAAATTAATCCCGTAAAGAACAGAACCTGTCCATATCATCCCCTCTAACATACCCAGAAACCTATTAGATTGGCTTTTTAACTTGTTAATAAGGGACATTATTGGTTTTAATTAGATTTGGTTGTATAAAAAGGTTATTGAAATAAAGAAAAACGCCTAGGCCCGGATTTGAATTTCCCAACCTATAAGAATTTTCTAATTATCCCTAAAAGGTTTCCGGGAATCCCAGAGGGACCGGCTCTCAAGGCCGGCGCAATACCAGGTTATGCGACCTAGGCGCTGTTTTTGAAAAAATATGCAAAATCCAATAAAAAAAGCAAAATGCAGGTGGCGAGATTTGAACTCGCGACTTCCACGTTGCACTGCTTAATGTTTTACAGCAGTTTATATATAAAAAAGCTGTTATATAAGCATTTATGAGCGTGGTGCTCTAAACCAGACTGAACTACACCTGCATACTATATATAGAGAAACAAAAATTTAAAAGATTTATAAATATTATGATTAGTCAAGAGAATCAGAAATCTTTTTCCTGTAATCCTCCATTTCTTCATTATTAATATATCCTTCTTCAGGCCAGCTTTTCAGCCCATCATTATTAAACCTTGGTATGATATGAAAATGAGTATGAAAAACAAGCTGTCCTGCTGCTTTCCCGTTATTTAAACTCAGATTAAATCCATCTGCACCAGTTCCTTTTACAACAGCATCAGCAACTTTTTTCAGAAACTCAACAAGGTCACTTTCCTCTGCTTTTGGAAAATCAAATAAATTTTTAGAATGTTCTTTAGGTATAACTAAGGTATGCCCTTTGTTTACAGGGCCTATTGACAAAAAAGCCAGAAACTCTTTGTCCTCATATATTTTAGCACACGGAATCTCCCCTTTTACAATCTTGCAGAATATGCAGTCCATTTTAATCAGCCTTTAAAAATTATCCTTAATCCAGGCCAGGGCTTCTTTCATATCACTTACTTTGGGCTCATAATCCCTTCTTCCTGTCCTGTCTATTAACAAGGATTTTGCATTGATATTCCTGGCACTGTCCATGTCTGACTTTATTGAATCGCCCACAACCAGAATATCCTCCGGCTTTAGCTTTATTTTCTTCAGCTGTTTCTTCAAAATATCCTTTTTCAGCGCCTTTTCCTTAAAGGAAAGAAAAACATCTTTAAAATATTTTTTCAGCTCATACTTGTCAACAATGTCCTTTGAAAAAACATCACAGTTTGCAAACATATACAGGTTATAATTTTTAGACAGTTCTTTTAAAATATCAAAAACACCCTTATAAGGCTTGCTCAGTAATTTGTTCTTATTCCACATGCCTATAAGCCTTTCCATCTGCTCATCAGTTATCCTTGCATCAAAAGCATCGCCAATAGAACTAAATGCCTCTTTAAGCTCTTTATATGAGCCAGTCATCAGGGTTTTTTCTAACTCCTGAATATAAGTCGGAAAATCCATCCTTATATTAAGAATATACTTAATCTGCTTCACAGGGCTTGGAAAAACACCGTTTTCTATTATTGTTCCTTGCATATCAAAAAATATTGTTTTCATTTTACCCCTTTTATTTATAGAAAAAACAAGGATATTTAAAGATTTTCATTTTACCAAGCTAAATATCTTTCAAAGAACCCATTTCCTTTTCTTACAAAATACTTTCTTGTTTCACTATAAACAAATGTTAATACAAAAAAAGGAAGGGGCAATAATAATTCTTTTATAGTTAATGGTTGTGTTCCGAAAAAAACATGTGAAAAAGGAGAATATATTATTATGGACAACAATATTAATTCAGTTAATATTCCCAAACAGATTAATTTATTATTAAAAATATATTTAAAACCTTTTTTGAATAAAGATTGTCTTCTTGTTCTGCACACTAAAACATCAGCTATTTGACATATAACAATACTAGCAAAAAATGCACCGACTGCTTTCATATATAAAGGATTATTAAATGCTAGTTCTTGTCCCCATATCCATCCATTATTAAACAAAACAAAAAAGAAAGAAAAAAATCCGGCTGCTGCCTGTATAGGCCCTATAAAACCATATGAATTCAATAATAATTTTGAAGTTAATAATCTTTCATCTTTTGACCTTGGTGGTTTTTTCATAACATCTTCTTCTGGTTTTTCCACACCCAAACCAATTGCGGGTAATAAATCAGTTCCTAAGTCTATAGATAAAATCAAAACAACAGTTAAAGGTAGTGGAATAGGTAATAAAATAAAGGCAATAAAGGGCAAAATTTCAGGGATATTACTTGTTAATATATATGCTATAAACCTTTTTATATTATCAAAAATATTCCTCCCTTCTTCAACAGCATTTACAATAGTAGCAAAATTATCATCCATTAAAACCATATTACTTGCTTCTCTGGCAACTTCTGTCCCTGAAATACCCATTGAAACACCCATATCAGCATTCTTCAAAGCAGGAGCATCATTAACACCATCTCCTGTAACAGTAACTATTTCACCATTTTCTTGTAAAGCTTTTACAATCCTTAATTTCTGGGCAGGATTTGTCCTTGCAAAGATTATATTCTCTTTTTTAAGCTCTTTTTTTAATTTATCCTCTTCCATATTATGCAGTTCCTCTCCTGTAATAATATTAGCTTCCTTATCATTATCAACCATGCCGACTTCCCTTGCTATTGCCTCAGCAGTCAGCCCGTAGTCTCCTGTAATCATTATCACCTTGATTCCTGCAGTCCGGCATTTTTCAACAGCTTCAGGAACCCCCTCCCTTGGAGGGTCTCTCATTCCGGATAAAGCTATGAAGATGAAATCATTCTCATCTTTACTACTGAATCCAGAAGATTCAACAGGCTTGTAAGCAAAAGCCAGAACCCTTTCACCTCTAGAGGCAAATTTTTTGTAATGCTCGTATATCATATTCCTGTTTTCATCTGAAAGAGATATCACTTCACCGTTTGATAAAATCCTGCTGCATTTTGCCAGGACAATTTCAGGAGCTCCTTTCATATAGGCAGTTATCTGGCCACCCTCCTGGTTCAGGGTTATCATCCTCTTGGTTTTTGAGTCAAAAGGCTCCTCATGAACCCTGGGATTTGATTTGTTCAGTACATCAACATCAATAAAATTATTTGAAAAACTCATCAAAGAGGTTTCAGTGGGGTCGCCCTTGAATTTTCTTTCCTTGTCATCATTGTCATATTTGGAATTGTTGCATAAAACCATTGTCTTCATCATATGCAACAAGCCTGAAGTGTCTTTCATATCCTTTTCATGAACATTCTTTTCCCTGAAATTAATGAATACTGAATTTACAGCCATATTGTTTTTGGTAAGTGTTCCTGTCTTGTCAGTGCATATAACTGTGGTTGAGCCTAATGTCTCAACAGACTCAAGATTCTTTATCAGGGCATTCTTCTTCGCCATCCTCTTTGAGACCATACTCAGGCATAATGTCACTGTAGGCAGTAATCCTTCAGGGACATTTGCAACTATAATGCCTATGGCAAATACAAGGCTGCCTATCATCCTGTGTCCTAATAAAAGACTGATTATGAAAAAGCTAAAGCCCAGGAAAACAGCAATTGATGATATTATCCTGATAAAATACCTTATTTCCTTGTGCAGAGGGGTTTCAACAGCTTTTGTCTCTTTTGTTAATAAAACAATATTTCCTATCTGGGTATTCATGCCTGTACCGTAAACAACAGCCTTCCCATTGCCTGCCTGTACTAAAGTGCCTGAAAAAACCATATTCCTTGACTCAAGTATATGTTCATGTGTGCATTCAGTCTTCCTCAGCTGGGGCTCTGATTCCCCTGTTATGGATGAGTTATCCACCTTTAGGGAATTCTCCTCAATAAGCCTTGCATCTGCAGGAACTTTCCCTCCTTCTGATAAGAATATTATATCCCCGGGAACTAATTCCCCGGCAAGAATCTCCTTTCTTTTCCCGTCCCTTAAAACATCCACCTTATCAGGCATCATTTTCTTAAAGGACTCCATGATCTTTTCAGACTGGTATTCCTGTATAAATGTAAAAACAGCATTCAACAGAACAACAGCCCCAAGGGCAACCCCGATATAAAAATTGCCTTCATTGGGAGACATATACTCTGCAAGAAAAGCGAGCATAGAGCCCAGAATCAGAAGCAGGGCGAAGAAGTTTTTAAACTGGTTTAAGAACTTCAGAACGCCCGGTATTTTCTTTTTTGTTTCCAGGGCATTATGGCCATATTCCTTTAACCTTTTTTCAGCTTCCTCTGTTGACAAGCCTGACTCAGAAGACCTTACCTGCTTATACAGCTCACCCAACTCGATTTTATGTTCGTTCATATTCCTCTTTTTTCATTAAGGGTTTACACGGAGTGTATAACCCTTCTTTTAAGGTAATAGCCCTTTTAAAGGGCTATTGGACAGACCGGGATTTGAACCCGGGGCCTCACCCTAGCCAAGGGCGTATTCTACCGGACTGAACTACCTGCCCATTTTTTCAGTTAGTGGAGCTTCTGAAAGGAATGCCCCACCAAGTCCTTCTTCAGGGTCTTCGAAAGACCCTCCGGACTGAACTACCTGCCCTTTTTATTTAAATCTGAATATATGTATTATGGATGGATTATTTAATTCTGCAATAAACCCCTTTCCCATCAATTAATGTTTATAACTTATTATTTATAAATTTAATCACAATTTATTTAAATAGTATATATATTATAAAAATATGGAGCTAATAATAAGAAAATACGCCCTTGAAAATGCTGTAAAGCACAACGGCAAAGCCCAGATCGGCTCAGTAATAGGTTCAATAATACAGGAAAAGCCTGAAGTTAAAAAGAACATACAAAAAATAAAGGAAGAAGTAATAAGAATCGTTGAAGAAGTCAATTCAACAAATAAGGAGAATCAACTGGAGGAATTAAAGCACATAGCCCCTGAATTGCTGGAAAAGAAAAAAGAGGAAAAGGACATTTTTGAAAGCCTGAAACTGCCTAAAAAACAGGGACTGGTAACTGCTTTCCCCCCAGGGCCTGAGAAATATCCTCATCTGGGCCATGCAAAAGCATGCATCCTGAATTACTTGCTGGCTAAAAAACATAACGGGAAATTCATTTTAAGATTTGAAGACACCAATCCTAATTTAGTAAAAAAAGAATTCTATGAGATATTCGAGGAAAACCTCTCATGGCTGGGTGTTGAATGGGACAAACTGCAGTATGCCTCGGACAACATGGAATTATTCTATAAGATGGGTGAAAAACTCATCAGGAGAGGGCATGCTTATGTGTGCTTCTGTGAACAGAACAAGATAAAACAGTCAAGAAAAACAGGAAAAGAATGCAAATGCAGAAAAAAAAGCGCAAAAGAGAACCTGAAAGCATGGAGGGAAATGAAAAACTATGAGGAAGGCTCATGTGTTGTAAGAATGAAAATCGACCTTAAGCATAAAAATACAACCATGAGGGACCCTGCAATTTTCAGGATAATTGAAAGCAGGCATGCAAGGCTTGGAAATGAATATAAAATATGGCCTAACTATGATTTTCAGAATGCTGTAATGGACGGCTATTATGGTGTTGATTTCAGGATAAGGAGCAAGGAATTTGAATTAAGAGGGGAATTACAGAATTATATTCAGAAACTTTTGCGTCTAAAACAAACAAAGACTTATGAGATTGCAAGGTTTGAGATAAAAGGGGTTCCATCCTCAGGCAGAATTATAAGGGAAATGATTGAGAGCAATAAGCTAATGGGCTGGGACGACCCGCAGTTAACAACATTGGTTGCATTGAAAAGAAGGGGCTTTAAGCCAGAGGCAATAGTAGACTTCCTTATCTCAACAGGAATAAGCAAAGCAGAATCAGTCCTTGAATGGGATGACCTGATAATACACAACAAAAGGCTGCTGGATAAAGAAGCAAAAAGGTATTTTTTCATAGAAGAACCCAGAAAAATAATCATAGAGAATTCACCAAAAATAAATGCTAAAATCCCATTGCATCCTGAAAACAAAAGACTAGGCTTCAGGGAATTCAGAACAGGAAACGAATTTTATATTGAAGAAAAAGACCTGGAAAAAATACAAAAAATGGGCGATAACAGCATGATAAGGCTTATGGACTGCATTAATTTCATTAAAAAAAATAATAAATTCACTTTTCATTCTGCAGAATATAAAAACTATAAAAGCCATAAGGGAAACAAGATAATCATTCACTGGCTTCCTGCAGACAATGAAAACAAAAAAAACCTCATCAATGTCGAGATACTGATGCCTGACCATGAAATCAAAAAAGGGCTGGGCTCTTCTTATTTAAAAAAGATTAAGACAGAAGACGTTATTCAATTTGAAAGATTTGGCTTCTGTAAATTAGACTCAGAAGAAAAAAGGGTAATGAAATTCTGGTTTACGCATAAATAGTAAAAAATATAAATAAAATAAGACTAAACAATAAAATGAAACCGGATTACGGAACAGAGGAAATAAGCGAAACATATAACAAAGAATTAGAAAGAGGAAACGCTAAATTAAAGTATAATTCAGTTAAAGAAATAAAAAGAAAAAAATTAATTTACTACCCAAAATCCCTGGAAATAAATTTAAAAATAAAAGATGAAAAGGGAAATGAAAAACCATTTGATTTTGGATTCAGATTAGAAAATGAAACAGAGATAAAGCAAACCAAAGGAAATAATGTGAACGAATTGGAAAATGCTGTTTGGGATGAATTATTCAGAAAGCAATATTCAAGAGAAACAAGGGATGTGATAACTGAAGTAAAAAAATTGCTTAACTGAAAAAATTTATAAATGAAAACTATATTAAATAAAAAAGGTGATTTATATGAGCGGCTCGATTGTCGTCAAAGCAAAAATAAAAGAAATCGCAGGCAAATATAATGTGTCCGGAGATTTTCCTGATGCGCTGGATGAAAAAGTAAAGGAAATGGTAATAAAAGCCATTAAAAGAGCAGAAGCAAACGGAAGAAGGACAGTCATGGCCAAGGACTTATAACAACACATAAAAATCACTGGCCTGTTTTTTCTATCTTTGATTCTATTTTTTCCTTTAATTTTTTAATCTTTGTTTCTATCCTTTCAAGTTCTTCTTCAGTATATTCCCCGGAATCCCTTATTTTAAGAAATATTGATTCTGCTTCTGAAATTTTATCTTTCAGGTTTTCCAATATGTCATATTCTTCTTCCGGACTTTTAAATCCCCTTGGGCTTTTATCATAACCAGGAAAATAAAAATCATGTATCTTTGCTGTTGTGTAATTTTTTTCAGGAGAAGTCCTGGGTTTTGGAGATATATTATTAAAAATCCTGCCTCCTGTGCTTAGATTTAACTCTTTTGCATTCCTTGCCATTGCAGAATAAAGGTCTTTTGTGAAAGAAATCATTTTTTAAGCCTGTTAAAAAGCCCCCCCCGTTTATCTTCTTCCCTGGATGTTTTGTTTTCAGACAGGCCAAACAATCCGTCTTTTTTTACAGGAGGCGGAGGCATCTGCCTGTTTCCCGGCATCGGGCCCATACTCCTGTTCTGAAAATCATTATCTTTTTTTAGTACGGGTGGCTTGTTAAGATTCAAATTCTGGGCTCCTGAAACAGAAGGATAAAAAGGTTTCTGCATTCCGGAAGGCTTGTTTGAATAATGCTCCTTAATCATGTTTGAAAGTGCAACTATCCCTCCTGCTATCTTCTGGTTTTGCTCCTCAATCCTGCTCAGCCTTTCTGCCGGCTTGCTGTTTTCATATTCCTCCATGATCTCGGCATTTGTTTTTTCAAAAATTGAAATTAGTTTTTTTAAGGATTCATTTAATTCCTCCATAGAATCCAGAAGATTCCTGCCTGTTTCAGTATTACCATAAGGGCTTTTTTTAAGCTTTTCAACTTCCTTTCTTAATCTTTCTATTTCCTCATGGGGCAGAAGTTCGTATTCCTCTTTTTTAGCCATTATACCCACCTCTCATCATAATTATTATTAGAATATCAATACATATTTTTAAATGTTACTGATATATAACGATTATGCAACATTTTTTAACGAAAATCTAATCAGAAAACTATCTATGAATAATTAAGTCTTTTGCCTCTGCCTTCTTCTTTTGGATTTCTTCATCCTTTTTCTCTGCCATTTCCAGCGCATCTGGCCTTTCTTTTTCCATCTACGGGAACTTCTTTTCATCTTCACTAAAGAATTATGGGGGTTTTATAAATCTTTTGGTATATTTTTTCTTTTTTCCTTCTTGTGTTTCTCTATAATCGGAATATCAGAACCCTCATTATATTCATAGCCTTGTTTTTCAAGCTCTTTTTTAAATTCTT
Source organism: Candidatus Woesearchaeota archaeon (assembly GCA_016928115.1). GTDB lineage: Archaea > Nanobdellota > Nanobdellia > Woesearchaeales > UBA9642 > JAFGLI01. The sequence continues at coordinate 40,025 of JAFGLI010000005.1, forward strand.
TTGATTTTTTTTCTGACAATCTCATAATATATTATAAACGGTTTTAAGTTTATTAATTTTTTGCCTTAAAAAAAAGCCAATTATTTTCCCCTGCTTTTTCAAATTTCAGAAGAACATATTTTCCTTTAAGTTTTTTTCCATTTAAATAAAATACTAATTTTTTATCTGTTCTGGAATCCATTTCATAAGTTCCTTTGTCCCATATCTTAACAGTTCCTGCACCATACAAACCTTCAGGAATTTCTCCTTCAAAATCTATATAATTCAAGTCATGGTCCTCAACCAGTATTGCCAGTCTTTTAATATCTGGTTTAATGGGGGGTTTTTTAGGTATAGCCCATGATTTAAGAACATTATCTAACTCTAACCTAAAATCCCAGTGCAGCTTAGAAGCATCATGTTCCTGAACCACGAATCTCGGCATTTTATGTTTAATTTTTATGAAATATTAAAAAAGCCTCTGGGGGGAGTTGAACCCCCGACCTGCTGATAGCTTGATTGGTCTTTGGACATTTAGCTTTTACGCTATATGGGGCTAAGCAAAGCGCATGCCCTAAAGTTTTTCCGGGTCACTGAGAAACGCTTTTGCGTTTCTGGTGTGTTCAGGAATCCAATTTCTTGGATTCCCGACATTTTTAGCGAAGCGTCCAAAAAACCTCTACAAGTCAGCCGCTATAGCCACTAAGCCACAGAGGCACATATAAATTAAAGATTAATACGTACATTTATATAATTTACGGTAACCTGATAAAAAAATATTTATATTATAATTAAATATTCAAACTATGTTTGGCTTAATATACTTAAAAAAAGGAACCCACATATTTAAAAGAGCCAGAAGAATAAAGAAGCAAGGCTTAAAAAAATATTCAGGTAATGCAGAAAAAATATGCGAACATATTATTGAGGACTGCTGGGACAACAAACATAAATATTTCAGGGTAAGCACAGGAAATTTCCCTGAGTTCTGGAGCAGGGACTTCTCATGGGTGTGTGAATCATTAATAAAATTAGGATTTAAAAAACAAGTAAAGCAAACCCTGGAATATGCACTTGAAATATTTGAAAAAAACAATAAAATAACTACAACAATATCCCTGAAACAAAAGCCTTTTGATTTTCCTTATTATGCACCTGATTCCCTGGCTTCAATATTAAAATGCTTAACATTATTGAAAGATAAAAAACCCGTAAATAACCACAAAAACTTCCTGGAAAAGGAAATAGACCGTTTCTATAAAACAGCAATAGACAAAAAAACAGGGCTTATAAGAAAAGACAGGTATTTTTCATCAATGAAAGACTTTTCAAAAAGAAAAAGCTCATGCTATGACAACTGCATGGCTTTCATCATCCAAAATTCATCTGAAAAGCTGAAATTAAAAAATCCTCTAAAAAAATATGATTATGAAAAACTCATAATGAAAAATTTCTGGAAAAACAACCATTTCCTTGATGACCTGTCAGGAAAAGACTATATAGCAGGAGATGCTAACTTATTCCCTTTCTGGTCAGGGCTTATAAAAGACAAAAAAATAATGAAAAAGGCATTTGAGAGTATAAAAAAAGAAAAGCTGGATAAGCCATTGCCTTTGAGATACACTACAAAAGACAAAGATGTCAGGTTTATATTCTGGGATATGCTTATTAAAGATTATGAAAAAGATGTGGTATGGACCCACATGGGTCTGCCTTATGTGGAATTAACAGGAATAATAGACAAAAAACTTCAGGAAGAATATATTAAGAAGTACAGAGAATTAATTGAAAAATACCATAATTTCCCGGAGGTTTTAAAGCCTAATATAGACCCTTATGAAAATTTCTTTTATTTCTGTGACGGCTCTATGATATGGTGCGCTAATTATTTATGGCTTTCTAAAAATAAAGAGAAAATCAAAGATAAAAAATAAGGCTTATTATAAATCCCAGCATTATGCCTGCAAGAACCTGCAAAGGCTTATGACCAACCCTTTCATTTAATGTTTTATGGAGTATATGTAATTTTCTCATTACCTTATTTAAGTCCTTGGCCTCAAGCTCAGTCTCGTATCTGACTTTCATTGCATCATTGAGTATTATAAGGGAAAAAACAAAAACCACGAAAAACAATAAAGAAAAGCCCTGGTTAAAATACACAACCAGAGTCAATGATGTAACAACAGCAGAATGTGTGCTGGGCATGCCCCCGTCCTGAAGATAAGACCAGAAATAAAGCTTTCCCATGCTGAATGAATCTATTACAAACTTAAATGTCTGCGAAATAAAAAAAGTAAGCCCCAAAACAAGGATTAATTTTATCATTTTTATCAATATTCTTATTGTTTATATATAAATATTTAGCATATTATAAAATTATGGTATGAACCTGAATTTTGTATTTATAAGGCCCCATTCAATAAACAACAACAGCAATCCTATTATCAAAAAGCCGTAACTCAGGTCAAAGTCCAGCCAGGCATTTTCTTTCTCTGAAATAAACTCATTATATATTTCAGCCAGCTCCTCACGGTTCTGCGCTTCATAAAAATTCCCTCCTGTCTGGTTGGCAATTGTAATCAAAGTCTCTTTATCATAAACAGATGATATATTATAATATTCCGGAAGATAGCCTATAGGCCCTGACTCAGAGCCTAAACCAATAGTATGTATAACCACGTGCTTTTCATTCACATATTCTATTGCCTCGTTTACTGAATCAAAGCTGAAACTTCCGACTGTTGTGCTTCCGTCTGTAAATAAAAGTATAATTTTATGTTTATCTGAATTTACCAGCAGATTCGTGGCTGTAATAATGGCCCCCTCTATATTTGTTCCCCCTGAGTTTAGTGCATCCAGCTGATTTATCTTTTCCTTTATTTTATTTTTATTGGTTGTGAGTTCCTGCTCCACCATCGGAACCCCTGCAAACTTAACCAGCCCGAAAGAAGTCCTTGAGTCCATACTATCAATAAATTCCCAGGTTATTTCTTTCGCTGCCTCAAGCCTTGTGGGCTCAATATCTTTAGCAACCATGGAGGCACTTACATCCATTGCAATAACAAAATCATTAGTATTTGAAAAGCCGTAAACCCATAAGACCATTCCTGATACAGCAAGAATTAAGCATAAAAGAATCCCCGCTCTCAATATAAGAATGCTTATATTCCTGGTTAAAATAGACTCCCCCGTAATCCTTTTCAATGCCTGGAAATTAGCAAATTTAATGCCCTTTTTTTTAGTATGCTTTAAAAATACAAAATGAGATATCATAAGAAGGGGTATGCTTAATAAAAACCACAAAAACAAGGGCCTCTGGAATGTTATGTCTATCATCATTTTCGTATTTTATCTATTATTCTTACATTTATTACATATTCTGCTGCACATATTGCCTTTTTCTGAAAAATTTGAGCAGGGGGTCATAAAAATCCTCATCTGTTTTTATCTTGAGAAAATCTGATTTGGTTGCTTTGAACCTTTTTTCTATCTCAAATTCCTCTTTTTTAACATATTCCCTGTATAATTCACGGTATTTATTCATGTCAACCTTCATTTTTTCCCCGCTGTAGGGATCTTCCAAAATATACTGGCCTATATCCTCAGGAAGTTCGCTGTCTCTCGGGTCCCTTACCATGATGCCTATTACCTCGTAATTCTGTGAGAGCATATTCAGGTATTTGTACCAGTTATCATTCAATCCCAAAAAGTCAGAAATAATAATCAGCATTGCATTAGTGGTTAAAAAAGTTGAAGTCAGCTTGCATATTGCCTCAAAATCAAAATTACCGCCATAATTCTCAGGATTAAGAAGCTCCTGGGTTATTTTATAATACATCCCATGCCCCATATTTGGCTCAATCTTAACTATGAACTTATCTGTAAACATCCCCATGCCAACATTGTCCCCTGCCTCAAGTATGGCATAAATCATCGTATCAATCAGCTCAGCTGCATATTCGCACTTAAGCTTCCCTGTGGATGAAAACAGCATGGAATTGCTCACATCAAACAAAAAGAATGTATTGACTGACCTTTCAATCTCGTATTCCCTGACCAATGTTTCCTTGGCCCTTAATGTGGCTTTCCAGTCTATCTGGCTTGCATCATCATTATAATTATAAGAACGAAAGCCTGCAAATTCCATGCCTCTTCCCCTGAATGCAGAAGACCAGTTACCTTCAAGCATCTTGTTCAGTATATTTTTTTTTGTATATACCTCTAATTTTTTTATCTTGGGGGTTAAATCAAGCTTTATCTCTTTTATTGCCATAGTATCCCTTGCTGATTCAATTGAAAAAGAAAATAATCCCTCATATTAGTTTAGCATATTATTTTGTTTATTTTTTATTTATTCTATAGGAACCTTTTTCAGTACATCATCAATAATCTGGTCAGTGGTTATTTCCTCAGCCTGGCCTTCATAATTAAGCAGTATCCTGTGCCTTAAAATAGGATGGGCCACTTTTTTTACATCATCAGGAGTAACATATGCCCTGCCTTCCAGAAGAGCATGGACTTTTGAAGCTATGAAAAGGGAAATGCTTGCCCTGGGGCTTCCCCCGAAATCAATATATTTGCCTGTTTCAACATTATATTTTTCAGGGTGCCTTGTAGCGTCAACTATTTTTATAATATACTTCTCTATTTTCTTATTAAGGTATATCTTCTTCACATCCCTCTGCGCCTCGATTATTTTTTCAGGCGTTAAGATGGGATTTATATCAAAATCCTGGAAATTATAAAGGCTTATGTTCCTGTGCAATATCTCCTGCTCTTCCTCAGTATCCGGATAAGACATAAGAACCTTATAAAAAAACCTGTCAACCTGTGCTTCCGGGAGCTTATATGTACCAAGGCTTTCCAAAGGGTTCTGTGTAGCCATTACAAAAAAAGGGCTTGGCAGTGAAAAAGACTCCTTGCCTATTGTAACCTGGCGTTCCTGCATTGCCTCCAGTAAAGCAGACTGGACTTTTGGCGGAGCCCTGTTTATCTCATCTGCAAGAACAAAATTTGCAAAAACAGGTCCTTTTACACTGTAAAAGCCTCTTCCTTCCTCATATGTGGTTATTCCTATTATATCAGTAGGCAATAAATCAGGAGTAAACTGTATCCTTGAAAACTGGCCTCCAGTAATTCTGGCAAGAGCCCTTATTATCAGGGTCTTTGCTATCCCCGGGACACCTTCAACAAGAATATGGCCGTTGCATAAAATAGCCTCCATCAGGTGCTCAATTATATCCTCCTGACCCACAACTATTTTGGACAGCTCTTTTTTCAGGTCAGAGAAAATTTTCTGGTATTTATCCAGCAGTGACTTAAACTCTTCTGTATTGTACCTCTTTTTTTCAACCATGTGTTCAAACATAATCAGTAATATTAAACATCTCTTTATATAAAAAACTTATTGTTTTTTTTGGAGAAAAAAATAGTAATATTTAAATACCTTTTTCATTAATAGCTATGTATATGGAGCAAGACATAAAAAAAGGGGATGAGAAGGAAAAAAACAGTAAAGAAGAAGCAGAAAAAAAGAATATAAGAATGATTAAAACAGGCAAAAAGAAAAAAGAGATAAGCGAGGAAGAAAAAAAAATAAGTGTAAAAAAGAAATATGAAACAAAAATAAATTACCTTCTGAAAAAATCAAGGATAAGTGATGAGGAATTTCTGGAGACAACAAGAAACTTTTTCAAGGAATTTCTTAATATTGATTATGAATTCACTTATGAAGAGCTGCAGAATGAACTTAGCAGGATTTTTATTGAACCGAAAATAAGAAGAGACATCAACAATCTCCTGGACTCAATTTCATACACAGAATTCTTCGAGGAGGGAAGCTTCAGCACAGAAGAATTAAAACTGCTGATAAGGAAACTGGATGCTCTTATTAAAAAACTTATACCTGAAGAAAAGGAAAACACAAAAGAAAACAACTCCGGAGGAATATTCCCTTTTTCATTAATAAGAAGGCTCAGGAATAAAAGGAAAAAAGAGGCTAAAGCTGAAGCAACTGCGGGGAATAAAGAAACTGAAAAAGAGATAAAAGAAGCCATATTGTCAATAAAAAAAGAATATTTGCCTGATAATAAAAAGCATAAGCAGTTATATGAAAATATCCCTGGACCGGATGCAGAGATTGATGAAATGATGGAAGAAGTATATGCAAATATAGAAAAAAACAACCATGAAAAAGCAAAAATAATATACAACAAAGTGCTTGAAAAATACAATAACATGGATACTATAAGGAAAAAAATATTTTATGAAGAAATAAACCAATTATATTATAAGCTTAATGAAAAGAACATATAATAACTAAATTATTCTTCTATAATTCTGGATTCTTTCTTTTTCATTATAAAAAACAATATTCCTGTGGATACTATAAGACCGCCAAGTATGAATGTATATTTCTGATAGCCCCTGTATAAGCCAAGAAAATTAAACAAAGAGGGCTTTTGTGCTTCCCTTTCCTTGTTAACCATATATTTGCATCCCTGAACAACTGAATCTATAAGCCTCCTTGCCTCCTGATAATCCCCATGAAACAATTCATCTTCAGCCTTTTTCAGCAATTCATTCAGCTCCTGGCATTCAGGGTTCTGTGACAATAAGTCACGTGCAAAAGTAACCTTGGCTTCAATCTGTTTTTTCTCAGCAGTTGTTTCAAGGGAATTTATGAATATTGTTGAAACATCTGAGAAAGAAGGCTCAGTTACATTAGCAATTACCCTTATCTCATAACTTCCCTCTCCCCTGTAATTGGATATTGTAAGGGTTGTCTTCTTGGAGCCATTTACAGGAATCTCAGCAAAATATTTTGTTGAATAGCTCAGGCTTACATTGGTGACATTTGTATCTGCCTTTAAAAAAATCTGGTTAAGGTCTGTATGCCAATTATTTCTCAGTGTTATGGGTATCTGTATAGTCTCGTTTTTATACATGACAACAAGCTCAGGGGTTATTATATCCAGAGGCTTTGGCGTTTCAACCTCCTCTATTATAGGAAGAGGCAGGCTTATTGTGGAAGTGCCCCCACCTGAAGTTGTTGTTTCAGTTTCAGTTGAGCCTGATTCAGGAACTTCGCTTACATTTATCTCTATTAATGAGCTTGAGACTGTCTGCCCATAAGGGTCTGTTGCTGTGAAGTTGACAAAACAGGTCCCGACTTCCTCAGGAGTAAGCTCCAGGCCGTTATTATTATAAATCTCGAATGTAACATAATTGTCGCATGTAGTGCCCCATGAATAATTAAGGTCAAGGGTTTCATTATCACTTGCTTTTACAAAACTGTCGCCATTAATATCATCATCAGGGTCATAGAAATGCTGCTCCTCATTATAATAGCCGAAATAATTGCTGATTCTTGTAACTGCATCTATTGAATCATTATCTGTAAAATTATCAAGAGCATTGAGAAGCTGCGGGGGCCTGTTTACATTAGCTATCGTGATATTCCATGTGAATGAGTCATTTTCATACATGCCGTCATCCACTATTACAGTAAGGTTTCTTATTCCTGAAGAGAAAAAATCAAAGTTCCTGCTTAAATATGAATCATTTCCTGTAAGAGAGCCGTCAAGATACCAGCTGTAATTCAGGGTTTCATTCTGCTCATTATCCACAGATATGTTGAAAACCACTGTTGTGTTCTCTGAAAAGTTTATGCTTGTCAGGGAATCAGGGAAATTGGTTATATTGTTCACAGCCCATCCGGTCAGGTTTGTATAATTAATCAAAGGCCTTCCATAAGGCGTTATATTTATAACTTCGGGCGGCTGTGAGATATTATATACTGTAAAGGTTACATTTTCCTGTGTTGTGATGTTATTAAAGCTGTCTGTAACAGAGATGTTCATATAATAATTTCCTACATCGCTGACTGAAGGGTTAAAAGTGAAATATGCTGTTGTATTGCTTAACTGTGTCAGGGTTATAAAGCTCTGGGAGTCATTTACACTGAAACTAAATACAAGGCTTTCATTTATGCCGCTAAAAGAAAGGTCGTTATCTGAAGCATAGATGTATTTTATTGTTGTATGGTTTGCTACAAGTGAAGGCAGATTGACTGTCTGCAGTACTGGAGGATTGTTTGTATGGTTTATCTCAAGGTACATCAATCCTGAGGCTTCTGCACCTACAGAATCAGTGATATTTATTCTTATTGTATGATTCCCCACCTGGCTCTGCAATGGAGTGAAGTTTATTATTCCTGTTGTGGATGAGATATTGAACAAACTGCTGTTATCTTCAAATAAATCTATATAATCACCAACATCTGAATCATTCACATATAAGCTCAGGTTTATGAAACAGGTCCGGTTATGGTTTACAGAGTCATATTCTGCACATGAAAAATTTAAATCCTGGGTAAAATAAGGTGGGCTGTTATTTCCCACATTTATTATCATTATTATTGAGGTTAAGTTGGATGAATTGTCCATTACAGTTATATTTATATTATACTGCCCTGTATAAGATGAGTTTGTGGACCATTGTATAAGGCCTGTTGCATGGTTCATTGAGTCATTGATAAAGCTCTCATTTGCATTATATGTTAAAGACTCATTTGCCCTTGTGCCAAGCAAAAGGTCAGGGTCAGTAGCATTTACCCTGTAAACAAAATCAGTGTTCTGGTAAGTTGTAAGATTAGAAATGTTGTTTCCTGCGTTGTTTCCTGCATAAGCACTTATTTCATGAAGTTCAGGGGGGTCATTTACATTCGTAAGATTAAATACTTTAGTGTAATTGCCCTCGCCCCCCAATCCATCAGTTGCAGTTATTGTCACATTATTGCATAAAACATGCGTATTGTTCAGGGTCAGGTTTATCAGGCCTGTTGCATTATTGCCTGTACCTGTGGTTTCTATGTCCCATGGGTCATTCAATGCACAATTATTGGCTGTGATAACGAAGGTAATATTATCAGTATTATCAATATCAGTGGCATTTACATGAACAGTATATAATTGGTTCTGTGTGCCTGAAACATCCTGAACATAAGTTATGTTTGGGTCGTGATTCACAGAATTTATCTCAAGGATAAAGCTGTGTATTGTGGTTTCTGAATCATTTCCATCAGTATCAGTACAGTTTATAGCTATGGTCCAGTTTCCTATATCATCACCGCCTTCCTCTGGGTCAAAAATGACATTGGCGCTTGTGCTGGATGACTGCTCTAAAATAACCCCTGAAAGGTTGGTTGATGAGTTTACAAGGGAAAAATTCAAAGGAAGATTATTTTCCTCATCTGTAGCTGTGATAGTATAATTCAAAGTTTCATTCTCATGGATTGACTGGTTGCTTAAGCTGAAAGCAGGGGCATCGTTAACAGGAATGACTGTAAAGTTAATCCCTTTTAATACACCGTCTGTTCCGTCAAAAACAGAGAATATTATTTGTGTTGTATTGCTTTCTGTTGTAGGATAGCAGTCAACAGTACCATTATCTGAGTCCACAGTGCAGTATTCAGATGAGCCCATAGTTCCATATGTCAGAGAGTCCCCGTCAGAATCTGTTGTGTTGATTGTATAATAACTATGGCTGTCCTCATATATGGAGTCATTATCCTCTATATCAATACTATTGTTGTCATAGATGGTTGGCTTTACCGGAGGACTATTTTTTATTGTGACACTCACTGTTGCTGAAACAGCATCTGTCCCATTGGATAAGGTAACATTGCAGAGCCAGTTCTGCCCTTTTGATGTGTTTGCACTGCTTATTATGCTGTAATTTTCAGTTATATCTGTATCATTCCTGAAAGAATTGCTGTTTAAAAACCAGGAAACATTCATCTCTGCCGTATCTGAAGAAGGCACCCAGCTGCAGTTGATGTTTTTGTTTGTGGTTATATTGCTGCTTCCTGCAATTGAAGGGTTTGAATCAAAGGAAACTGAGTATATGAAGTCTGAACTGATTAAAACCGATATTATTATTAAAGCTGTTATTACAAAAGCAAATGCTTTATTATTTTCTTTTTTATTTTTTTGCATTTTTATCAAGTATATTTATTATATAATCCTTTAGTGTTGTATCATTTTTTACAGACTCGAGCTTTATTTTCTTGTGCAACTCGTTTGGTATCTCTATATTTATATTAACCATTTTTTTCAATAACTTCCTCTAAGGTTTTTATGACATATTCTTTTAAAGTAATCTCGCGGGTGACAGAATTAATCTTTATCTTCTTGTGCAGCTCATCAGGGATTTCTATATTTATGTTGACCATTTTTACATATTGAAATCAATAAGTTAACTAACTTAACTAAGTCTTATAACTTATTATTTAGAATATAATTTATAAATATTGCGGTTTGTGCACCGGATTCAGCAATAAAAAGCTATTTTTCAAAAAAATCTACTGTCTCCCCTATGTACCTCATCTCTTCAAACAGCCTTGAAACATCCTCATATGAAGCCTGCTTGTTCTTGAAAGAAAGCTCCTCATATTTTTCTATGACGTTCATATAGATGTTCCTTGCATGAACCATGCTGTCCAGATGTATTGCAGCATGGACATTATACATAAGCTTATAGAGTGACTCAATTTCATAATCCCTTGAATCCTGCTCAACAGGGTATTCCTGTTTTATCTCTTTTTTATTCATCACAGAGAACATATATATGAGAGTCTTAATCTCCTGCGACCATACAGCCAGGTGGATGTCATCTATAACTGCCTTATTCACATAAAAGTTAAACTCCAGCTCCTCAAAGTTATTCCACAAGGATGAAAATAACTTATTCAGGTTCCTGGGCAGCTTTCTTTCCTCGAGTGTTTTCTGTAAAATCTCTTTATCAAACTCATAATCCATATCCAGGGCAAGTGAAAGGAATCTCCTTATAATCCCAACCAGCTCAGACAGATGGTCCTGCATGGTTATTTTTCCTTTTTTCTGTTTTTCAGCTATCTTTTTAATAAGACTGCTTTTCTTCTTTTCATTCCACAACACATAATCTTTTTCCCATATCCTTAAATCCTCAAGCAGGTCATTTTTCATATTATTGTCAAGCAGGATAAGCTTCCTGTGCTTTTTGCTTAGTTTAAAAAGTATTTTTGCAAACAATGAATGGAACTGCTTTCTGAATAATCTGTATGCAAAAAACAATATTAGCATAACCAAAAGTATGAGGGCTATTATGAATATAAAAAAATCTTCCCTTGTCTCTATAACGCCCGGAATCTGAACTATGGGGCATGGAGGGCATGGGCCTCCGCAGTCTATTCCCTCTTCACCCGGGTCTTTTATGCCGTTATTGCATGTATCATATAAGCAGGCTCTTGATGTATCCGGCTTGTTGTATTCAGTCCCGCAGTCATTCTGGTCTGTGCATTCCCTGTATTGGGTGCCGTTGGGCTGGCATAATCCCCATTCTTTACATACCCAGTCTTCATCACATGCCCTTTTAATATAAGTGCAGTTTTTTTCAATAACCCTTTTATAATCATTGGGGTTGCATGCGTTCCTGTCATAGCATTCCTGAATCATTGTGCCGTTGGGCCTGCATGGGCCAAAGGAATTGCAGTACCAGTCAGGTATGCAGGATCCTATTGAGAATCCTCCTCCGCCTCCACCGCTGCCAGTTCCTCCTCCACCAGGTTCTTCCTCCTCAGGGCATCTTGCATTAAGCTCGACAAGATTGCTGTTTTCAGTAAGCCCGTAAGGGTCAACAGCAGTAAATATAACATATTCCTTTACACAGTTGGACGCTGATAATATAACCCTGCTGTTTGACCTTATAGTCACTGTGATTACATTATTTCCCGCCACCATATAACTCAGGTTGTCACCATCAGGGTCGTCAAAATAGTCATTAAGGTAAAAGGGGCTTAGTATCTGCGAATAGAGCCATTCCTGGTCAGGTATGTCCTCTATTAAGTAAGGTGGGTCATTTACATTTATAATTGTAAAATTATACAATTCATAAACCTCGCTGTTTGAACAGTGCAGATTATCTGTCAATATTATCAATGAGGAATGGTTTCCCACCAATGAATTGTTTGTTGTAAAATTTATCCATCCGTCTTCACTGATATTAAATACAGTTACATTAGTTAGAAATGCGGAGCTGAATGTTAATGTATTATTATCAAAGTCAGATGCATTTAACTTGCATGACACATTATCTCCCTGGCTTATATTAGTGGGGCATGTTTCATTTGGCAGGTTAATAAAATAAGGGGGGTGGTTTATGCATAACTCTGCACTTGCCTGGGCTGCCCTTGCTGTGGGTATCTGCTCCATATATTCTGTAAGAGAATAAGACCTGCAGACAAGATATATGTTCTGCGTAAATGTGAATACACAAAACAGGATTACTGCTGCTGCAAGTAACATATTTGGCTTATTTTTCATTTTTTATATTCACCAGGATTTTTTCTCCAAGACTCTTTTTTATCTCTTTTTCAGAAATCAATCCTTTCTTATACATTGTTTTAATATCAGAATAAATCTCCTTCTTTTTTTCATAGACCTTTTCAGCCAAAGCAGCTTTTATCCACTCTGACTTATTTATATTCAATACGGATGATATTTTAGAAATATCTTTCAGCAAATCTTCAGGAAACCTTATATTAATCTGCCTGGTTTTCATTATGTATAGCATTTAATAGTATTTGCTATTTATAAAGTTTATTGAAAAGTCTGTTTTGTTAATTATATCAATTATATAAAGAAGACAAATCTTAACCAAACAAAGAAGGCCTCAGGAAATAAAACTGCACTGTTCCATTATAAAAACCGTATTCCATATTCTCATAAGCAATTGTTTTGAAAGTTACAGTCTCCGTAGTATTGGCTTCAAGAAAAAAATTATTCTTATCCACTGTAATTAATTTGGAGATATTTCCCTCTACCTTTATCTTAACAACGGCATCCCGGGGATAATTAATATCTATTTTTTTTATGGATGTGCTTCCGTGGGGGATTATGCCAAAAAGAAGTTCATCAGTGCCTCCCGCCAGGCCCAAGGTATTCCCTAAAGTGACTTCTGCATAAAATTCATTATAATCCAAAACAATATAATTGTAATAAAATATACATATTAAACTGGAAATAATAATTATAATCGCTATTAAAACAATAATAAGCCTCAAATAAGAATTATTTTTGTTTTCTGAAATATTTTTCTTCTTTGTCATTTCTTCTTCCTGGCTTTCATAATCTTATAAGCAAAATAGCTTATGTTCCCTATTACTATTAATATTAATATTATTAAAAGCAATGAAGTCACAGATAATGTTATTGTAACGCCCTTATATTTCTGGCCTTCAGGAATCTCCCCTTTAACAACAGAGACTTTAACATCCTTTTCAGTATTAGTATTTAAATAAAAAACATTAAGGTTCACATCATATTCCCCTAATTCCAGGCCGTTTGTATTTATATAGCCCTCCAGGGTTTTTTTCTGGAATTTATCTAAATCTATATTTGGGGTTTTTGACTGTATATCTCCATTTTCTGTTTTCAGGGTTATAATCCCATAAACATCCTCAATATCATTTCCCCAATCACTCTCAATTTTAATATCGAACTTGTTTATAGCATCAGTATAAAGCTCATGTGTCCAGTTATTGATAAAAATATTCGGAGACCCGATCCTGAAGCTGTCATTAATGCCTGTCTTGTTTTTGCCATCATAAATTACAGTTGATTTTGCTGTGTAAATGCCTGGTGTTAAGCCGTCAGTGGAAAAATTAACGTTTAAAGTTTTATCCTCATCTGAAATAAGATTGGTAATGGGGGTTTTTAATGTTTTTATTTTATCCTCATCAGGATTAAATACATCAACCTCACCATAAAGAACAGTTATATTATCCTTTCCCCAGCTTTTTACCCTGAAAACCATTTCAGAGTCTTCTCCTACATTGGTATCTGAAGCCCTGAATTCATACTCAATATATTCTCCCGGATATAAACATTTTACCTGTATAAGGATACCAATAGCTGCAACTGCACCCACATTATTTCCTTGTGTTGGTGCAGGAGCAACCCTTATCCTGTTTTTATACATTCCAGGTTCTAGTTCCTCATAAGGCAGTTCAAGTTTTACATTTACTGCCCTGGGTCCTCCGTCAGGGTCAGGGTCTGTCAGGGTTATATATTCTTCCAAAGGCCCTTCAACAGTCACCCTTATATTCTCTGCTCCTCCAACTAAAAAATCCCATTCTTTTTCCAAGCCAGGCTCAAAAGTTACAGTCCTCTGGCTTAAAGGAGGAGCATTTGTAATAATTGCTGAGCCAAGACCTGAAAACAAGAAAAGAAAAACTAAAGAAAAGACTAGCAAGAAAATACTTTTATTCCAAATACCTCTTTTTATTACCATAATTTAAATATTAAAAAATAAATAAAAAAATTTCAGTAATCCCCTGTTGCTGTGAAGGTTACTGTCTTTCCGGGCGTGGTTGTATCAGCATCATAAGGTATGCTTACGAATACA
>JAFGLI010000006.1 GCA_016928115.1 Candidatus Woesearchaeota archaeon
AAATGTTTCCTGATTATGTTGATTTTATGTATATCTGCTTCTGAAACCAATAGTTGTTTGTTTATTTTCTGTATATTCTCAAGAGTTATATTTTCCTCCGGATAAACCATCAAAGAAGAGCCTCCCCCGGAGATTAAGCATATTACAATATCCTTCTCAGTCATATTATATTTTTCTTTCAAAGATAATATCTCCTTTGTTGAATCCATATTTTTTTGGTCTGGTATTGGATGGCTTGCCTTGTTTATTATTATCTTTTTTGTTTTATAAACAGAATTACAATTAACAATCCCTGCAGTTATATTCTCTGGTTTTATTATTCTCTCCAGTGATTCAGCCATTAAGCCAGAGGCTTTCCCTGCACCAATAACAAATATTCTTCCTTTTATTTCATATTCTTTATTATTTATTATCAGAACATCATCATTAAACTTAACTGAATTTTTCATAATATTCTCAGGAAGAACCCTTTCAATACCCTTTTCAACTATATTTAATGCCTTTTCCCTTAATTCATTAGTTGAAATCTCATCTCTGTTTTTTATAATCATAATCTATAAAAGAAATACTATGGTTTATTTAAATAATTTTTCTTAAAACCGGAAAAACACAGGACAACTAATAGAAACTTTTTTAAGCTATTAAATATTCTCTTCTAATGCTAGCCTGGGTGATTGGTCCCCGCCTGTTACATCAAGTGGACCTTATGGATGAGGCGAAGCCCGGGGGGCGGTGTTTTTTAGGAATCTGGTCCTTTAAGCATTGTCGAGCCTCTGTCCCTATTGATGGTAATGTTTGTGAACCGGATCAGGCCTTGATCGGAGCAGTCCTAAGCTTTCATGATCATGCTTTGGGGGTCGCGGAGAGGAGATGTTTATGGGATTAAGCCAGAGTCTTTTGAAATATCCACCTCCGGGCATGCACTTTTCATATAAATATAAAATGATATACTCATATTCTAGGATAAATACGTTCAAGAACTGCCCCTTTCAGTTTAAGCTAAGGTATATAGACAAAGAAAAGCCATTATGGGAGCATACAGCAGAGAGTATTCTGGGTAATATAGTCCATGAGGTGCTTGAAAAAATGTACTATGACTTCAAGCACGGAAAAATAAATTCATTAAAGGAAACATTACAATACTTTGAAAAAATATGGAAGAAATGCTGGTCTGAAAATAATATTAAGATAATAAAAAATTACAGCAGAGCAGAATACAAAAGGCTGGCTGAAAGGCATTTAATCAATTATATACAGAAATTCAGCCCTTTAAGCCTTAGTGAAGAAGAGAAAAAAAGACTAAAAATTCTCGATGTTGAAAAAAAGGTTTCCATTGCACTTAACGGATTCAACATGATAGGATTTATAGACAGGCTTGACTATGAAAACGGCCTGTATATAATAAATGACTATAAGACGTCTATGACGCTGCCTTCAGAAGATGATATGAAAAAGGACTGGCAGCTTGCCCTTTACAGCATAGCAATAAAGAAAAAATTCTCAACAGATAAAATAAAGCTAAGGTGGTATTATATAAACTTTGACAAGGTTTTTGAATTAAAGCCTGATTTCAGTCATGCAGAAAAAATGGCTATTGAAGGCATACAGGCAATAGAAAAGGCTGAAGAGTTTGAGCCAAAGCCTTCTGCCTTATGCGACTGGTGTGCCTACCAGCACCTATGCCCTTTGAGAAAGCATTTATTTATGCCTGAAAAAAAAGAAGAAGTTGAAGGGGAAAAGCTGGTCGAGGAATATGCAAATCTGAAAATAAAAGAAAAAAAAATAAAGGTAATGATTGATGAAATGAAGGAGAAAATAATCAATTATGCTGAAGAGAATGATTTAGGAAGTGTTTACGGCAAAAACTATATAGCAAATGTGAAGATAAAAGAGGATATTGAATTCCCCTCTAAAAGCAGTGAAGAAAGAACAGATCTTATCAGATTACTGAAAAAAATGGGGAAATGGGACAATGTTGAGGACCTTGATGTTTATGCCCTGAAAAGCATAATACTGAACAAGAAATGGACTGATAATGAAATAGAAAGACTAGATAAATTCATAAAAGAGAAAAAGATAGGATGCATCTCATTAAGGAAAAGGGAAAATAAATAAAAATATAAAATGACAGATTATGATTTTAGGAATTTAATAAGAGATAGTTTTGACAGAGGAAAATGGGAAGCAAATCTGCATTCTAATAAGGGTTTATTTCAAATAAGAGGCAATTCTTCAAATAAAATAGTCGGTCCAAAGATGGACAGTTCCGGAAATATAATAGGAGATTTAATGGCTTATGAAACAGCATATTTCTATAGCGTTGCAGACAGAGACCAAATCAGATTTTTTGAAATACTCCAGAAGGAAAACCCCCGGGCAGCAAAGGAATATTTATTGGTCATTGCAGGAGGCTTAAGAAAATGGAGAGAGGATATAAAATGGCTGCAACTTGCTCTGAAATATTTACAGAAGAAAGAAAGAATGCTTGAAAAAGAAGAAAGATTAATTAAAGAAGACGAAGAATTAAACAGTTTCACCCAGAATATTCCTTCTGTTTTAAAAAGGCATTTCCCCCAATTATTTTTAGAACAGAACCTGCATAATTTAGATTTTATAAGACTATTGGAAAAAATAGAATTAACTCTGAGAAAAGACAAAGAAGAAGAAAAACAATTAGAAAACTATCTTAATAAGAAAAGAGAGGAAATGCCTTTTCTGTTCTAAAAAGAAGTCACTTTATTTTCCCTGCTTTCGTTTTGGATTTCTTTTTGCCTTTTTTGTTATTTTTTGAAAAAATATATATGTATAATATTTCTAACAAACCTACTGTATTTACCAAAAGCAAAACAATAAACCATGCCAAATGAGAATTCCTTGCAGACTTCCATAAGGCAATTGCCTTCCATACACCTGACCAAATCATTACAAAAATTAAAATCATAAGATAACCCGCACTCATTCCATAAAGCATATTTTCACCTCATTTAAAATAAACTATTAGAAAATATAATTATTAGTTTATATAATTTTTTATTTTAATAATTTATTCTTAATCAAAAAATCTTTTACTGTTTCATAAATCAGCTTATGGCCTTCTGAATTGGGATGTAATCCATCATATAATAATTTTTTATAGTCTTTTTTAACAAATATTTTGTAAATATCTATAAAATGAACATTGTTTTTTGCACATATTTCTTTTAAATTATTGTTGTATTCCTGTATATATTCATTTTTATATGAATTAAGGTCGTTGTATAATGTTGTCATGGACTCATCAACAAATGTATAATTGATAAAGATTATTTTTGAACTGAAATTTTTAGCAAGAGAAATTAATTTTTTTATATTTTTTTTAAATTGCTCGGGTTTTACCTGTAACCTATTCTCATTATGATAAAAATGGCTGTCATTTGTTCCTATGGCAAAGATTATTATGCATTCCTCATCTTCATTTATAATAGTTGAGGTTTCTTCTTCAAATCTGTTTAAGACATCACCCGTATCCTCACCACCAACACTGAAATTAAAGACTTCATCGTATTCATCATTATCCTTGTTCATATTTCTTTTATGGATAAACTTCTTTAATCTTTCAACCCAGCCGCCTTCTTCATCCCATGCACCATAAGCTATGCTGTCTCCAAAAACCAATATTCTTGTCATAATATCAAACCCAATTTTTCAAAGCTTCCTCTTCTATAAAATGCAATTCTCCCGGAACAATAATGCAGTGAGGAGGCTTTCCAAAGTCCTCTTTTAATAAGTCCTTAACTACAGAATATTTTATTTTTTTGTCTTTGCAGCCCAGTCTTGCACAGCCTATGACTTTTGTATCTCCATTGATTAATTTCTTACCCAATTCATTTTCTTTTTCCAATAATAGGTTTAAACCTTCTTTAACAGACATAAACTTATTGTCTTTAGACTTAATATCTAATAAGCATAATGTATGCAATCCATTTTTTTTATTCATCTTTATAACATCATAAGCAGTTTTTGGGTTGTAATTTTTTTCAGGAAAAACAATTGATGTTGTCTTGCCGAATTTATACAGCTCCAGACCAACAGAGCCGGCAACATTTATCACAGATGCATTATGTATAAACCTGCATTCTATATTCTTTTCCTTGGCTCTAAGCCATAAGTCTGTATGTGTTGTAGCACCGAATATATCACCAACCACTAAAAAACTTACATTTTTATCTTTAGCCTTATCTAAAATCTCATCTGCATTGTTCTCAACAAGATTCCTGTCTGCCCCAATAATTTTTTTGCCATAGAACTCCTCTAATTTTTCAACAGGAACCTGCAATAAAGATGTATAATTTTCCAGAAAAACATAATCACTTTTCTTAACTGCATATAAGCCCTTGACAGTAATGTCTTTTTCATCCTCTAAACCCAAACCTATAAAGTACAAAACCATTTTATTTATCAGATTTTTTTTCAGACTCCTGCAGAACCAAGAGGTCCTGTGTTGTCAGTTTCTCTTTTTTCTTGATTTTTTCCCTGACTTCCTTGGTCCTTTCCTTCAGGGTCTTTTCCAGGTTATTGTCTTCTTTTAATTGTACATTGTTTTTTTCAAGAAGATCATTAATCTCTTTCAGCTCCAGAAGCTTTTTGTTCAGTTCATTCTCAATCTTTTTTATTTCATCACTTGCATGGTCGATTTCTTTGTTTAATTCTTTTTCTTTTTCCTTCAGCTCATTTATGGCATCAGATGTTTTCATTAATTTTTCATGGGACTCCTGGCTCTTATCAGCCATTTTCTGGATTTCATTATGTATTGAATCAGCCCTTTCCCTGTATTTATCTATATCCACAGACAACTCAGAATTGCTCCTGCTTAATTCACTGATGCCTTTCAGCTTTTCAAGCTTATTTTTCATGACTTTTATCTTCTTCATCAACTCTTTCTCCTGTTCAAAAGTCACTGCCCCTATCTCAATTTTATTATAGATGCCCTCAATCTGCTCTTTTATTTCTTCAGGGCTCTCTTTTATCCCCAGCTTATCAAGATTATTTTTCCTCTGCTTCTGTATTTCTTTTATGTCTTTTATCTTGTCTTTTATCTCCTGGTTCAGCTTTTTCCTTTCTTTCTTATTTTTCTTTATTGTATTGGTAATGTCATTTCTTTCTTTCTTGAACAAAGAAGCCTGTTTTATCTTATGTTTTATATCCTGGGATATTTTTCTTTTATCCCTTATCAGGCCTTTTTTTATATTGGACTGTTTATTCAGTTTATTCCTCAGGATATTTATTTCATCCTGGATTTTCCTTAACTCAGAAATCAATTCATCTATTTTATTTTGTTCTAACATTTGCGTGCCTTTTATATTTAATCCAATAAAAAAATATTAAAAAAATATTAAAAATTTAGTTATATTTAACCGAACAGAGCTCCTAAACCTTCAGCAGACTCTTCTTCTGATTTCTTTTCTTCTTCTTTCTTTTTCTCTTCTTTCTTTTCTGTGCCTTCTGCCTTTGGTCCTTCTTCGCCGCCTGCACTTGATGCTGGTGCAGCTGCTGCAGGAACTGCTGCTGCCTCTTTCAAAGCCTTTTCAATATCCACTCCGTTCAAAGCACTGACCAGGGCCTTAACTTTTGCATCATCCACCTTAACAGATGCAGCCTGAAGCACTTTCTTAACTGAACCTTCATCTATCTTCTGTCCAGCCTTGTGTAGTAACATTGCAGCATATATATATTCCATTTTACAACCTCCATAATAGTTTTTGATTATAATTTATTTTTTTTGTCCTCTTTTTTCTCTGGTTTTTCTTCTTTGATTTCCTCAGTTTTATCTGTTTTAAATTCTTCTGGTTCTTTTTTCTCTTCTTTAATAATTTCTTTAGGCTGTTCATTAACTTCTTCTTTTTTATCTTCAGCTTTCTCTTCTTTATTTTCTTCTGGTTTCTTGGTTTCACTGGTTGTTTCTTCAGGAACTTCAATTTTCAAATCAAGCAGGGAATTCAGGTTCACTGCCTGTGCATTGGCCTTTGACAGGATAATTCCTGTGGTTTTATCCGTAAGTATATTCTCATTCAACGCAAGATTTAAGGCCTCTGCATGGGCTTTTTGAAGCAGTATGTTTATTGTAATATCAGCAGGATAATTTATGCTCAATGCAAGTTTGAATGAATCCATTGCAGATTTAATAATATTATTATAATATTCCTGCTCATCTATATCAAGTATGTCTTTTTCAAGTATTTTCCCGTCATCCCATACAGCCTTCAGGTTTAAGCCTATCTCCATCGGCTTTAAATCAAGCCTTTTTAAGATTCCTGCAACCTTATCATTAACCGTTTCTCCTTCTTTTACAACAAGGCAGTCTTCTTTTATAACTAATTTTCCTGCATCCACACCTGTTTGTATTCCTATAGACCCCAATTCTCCTATTATTGGACCTGGAGCGAAACTCGTTGGTCCTTTTGGGACAACAATGTTATTAACTGCTTCCTGCCCTGCTTTTATAGGGGCCTTGGTCTTATTCTTTTTTATTATGCTGTATAAGCTGAAAGGGTCTTCTTTAGAAAACAAAACAGCAGTCAATCCATCCATATAATCCTCAAGCTTTTCAAGGTTATCTTTGTTTGTTTTTTCAATTGCTATCTTCATCAGCCTTCTTTTAGTCATTTTTATCAGGACATTGTGCTCTCTTAATTTCGCTCTTATATCCTGAAACTGCCTGGCAGGAAGGTTTCTTAAATCCAGTATACCTATGATAGGATAACTATTAAACAAATCTATAAACTCCTTCACTTTGTCCTTCTTATATTCCTGGATTTTTGGCTCTGTCATTTTATCATCATATTAATTTTACGGGCTTGCTCATGGTAAACTTAAGCATAGCATTTTTTACATTGTTTTTTTCTTTTGGCAGGCTGTGGACTATGGTGTTATAAGCGACTATTATATTATCAATTATATCATCATCTTTCATATCCTCCTTCCCGACCATAAGATGGACAACAGGATTTCTTTCCACTCTTACAGCAAGGGTATGCTGTAGTTTATAGTATAATGCATCAAAATCAGTCTTGGGATTAATAACGCAGCCTATTTTAGGGTTAGGCATTTTATTCCTAGGCCCCAGAATCCTTCCGAAACTTGAAGCTACTTTAGCCATTATATTTGCCTGTGAAACAAAAAAATCATATTTTCCTGCTATTTTTTTAGCACTTCTCATATTTTCACTGTATTTATTGAATTCAGAAACCTCAATGACCTTATCAAAAACCTTTTTTGCCTTGCTGACAAGGTCCATATCGACAAAAGCGCAGACAGTCCTTTTTTTGCCTATAGTCTTATGTAAATTTATGAACAAATTGATCTTATGCTGTGGATTCTTAAAGTCTATATCCTGCAGATTTATAATTAATTCAACTGACTGCTTAAAGTTCCTTTTCTTGGAATCTTTTCTCAGCTTATCCAATACTTTTATGCATTTATTCTTGTCCATTTTGAAAGGGCCCTCCTACAAGAAATGTAGTATGTCCTGTGCTCGAGAAAAGCACATGAACACATCGGGCAAAATCTTTTAAAGATTCTTAATTAACGGAATTTTGAAGGATTTATAAAGGTTACGGAAATGCAAGCATTTCCTAACTTAAAAAATCTCTGATTTTTGTAAGTTACGGAATTTTGCGGGCAAAATTACGAACTTAGAAAATGCCTACATTTTCGTAAGTTAGGAATTATTTTATGTTTTCGTAAATTTTGGTTTATTTGAAAAAATAATGACAAAAGAAATAAAATTTATAAACCAATAGCTTTTTTCAAAAATAGTGCCTAGGTCGCATAACCTGGTATTGCGCCAGCTTGGAAAGCTGGTCCCTCTGGGATTCCCGGAAACCTTTTAGGAAAATGTCTTAAGGGTTGGGAAATTCAAATCCGGGCCTAGGCGTTTTTCTTTATTTAAGGGCTTGACGAACGAAGTGAGGAAACCCTTGGTTTTAGTCAAGTTTTTAATGAAATGTCCAAAAACTTGCGGGCCTAGGCGTTTTTCTTTATCAAAAATATAATGAATAATTCAGAAACAATCCTCAGAAAACAATACCAGAATTTTAGATATTAATATTTATACATATTAAGATAACCTTTTATTTTATCCTTTATGTCTTCATAATCACTCAGGGCCTTTCTTTCAAATTTTCTAGTGTATGACTTATATATAAACTTATCAAAAATAGTCCTAAGAAAATAATAAAGCGGCCTGTTCTGCAAAATATTTTCCCAATCTGTAACCAAAAACAAATCAAATATCATATCCACCTTTCCTTTATTGTAAATCTCTTTTATCCCGTCTCTCTCAACTTCAACATCTTTTATTTCACTGAAAATCATAAATATCCTTATCTCTATTTTAGCATAATCTGATATTAATTTAAATGGCCTTGCCTCAATAATAATTTGTTTTCCTGTATCATAATGCTCCTGATAATTCTTTAATTCCTGATGGTCATAGCCCATTTCATAGCACCATTTTTCTATAAGGTCATATAATTCCTTTACCTTGAAAAGACCTATATAGGACAGGCTTTCTCCTTCCACGATATTTTTTATTGCAGTCATTATTATATTACATTTGATTAATATAATATTTAGTTTATATATTTAACCTATCTTTTGCCTGAATGCCTCTGACTCTGCATATAAATCAAGTATTTTTTTTAAATCATTTATAAACATAACTGTCTCATAATGAACATAATCCGCGAATACACAATTAGTCATCCTGCCCTTAACAGTTCTCCTTAGAAAATATTTTAATTTCTGGGCAACGGCCCCGTGCTCCATTATATTATCATAATCCTCGACAACCCATGTATCAATAATAAATCTTATTCTTCCCTTATATATTGATTTATTGTTTTTTGTCTTGTCTTTTATAGGTATAAGCCCCCATCCTTTTATTGCAACAGATATCTGAAACATATAATATTCATCAATCTTTCTTTCTGCAGTTATAGCACATTCTAGTTTATTCGTACCCTCGACAGAATCAGGTTTATCTTTATATGTAGTTTCATGAATATCATAACGCTTATTTTTAAACCAGGCTTTTATAAAACCATATACTTCAGACCAATTAACTACTCCCTTAATTTTTATTATTCTTGAAAAATTTGAAGGATATATGGCTTCTCCCATATATATTAAAAATGCCTGAGAAGTTATATAAAGTTTTTGTTTTTAATAGTTGTATACACAAAACTATTTTATCCTTACAGCCTCAAGATTCCTTGGAGCCTGTGTCTCTATATGGAATTTCTTGTGTATGGAGCTTGCCAAATCAAGGGTTTTTGAGTTTTCACCGTGGTTTATTACAACCTTTCTGGGCCTTGGATTGCATCTTTTTATGAAATTCATCAGCTCTATCCTGTCTGAATGTCCTGAAACCTGTATTGTCTCTACATCCATCTTTAACTGCAGCATTTCCTGTTTCTGCCCTTCCCTGAATGCTATCTCTCTTTCGCCTCTCTGGATTCTTCTTCCCATAGAGCCTTTTCCCTGATAACATGAAAAAATCAGCGTGTTTTTAGGATTATCTCCTAACTGTCTTATATATTCAACAGAAGGTCCCCCTACCAGCATACCGCTTGTGGCAAGAATTATGCATGGTCCCTCATTCTCAATAAGGTCTTTTCTCTCTTTCTGGCTTCCTATCCTTTTAATATTAGGCATTAAAAAAGGATTGTTGTCCTTGTTGAATATCTGCTCTCTTATACTTTTATTAAGGAATTTAGGATAAGCAGTATGTATTGCAGTTATGTCCCAGACAAGACCATCTATGTAAATAGGAATCTCTTTTTTTATTTTATTGTTCCTTATAAGCTCCTCAATAGTCACAATAATCTCCTGGGCCCTTCCTGAACCAAGAACAGGCAATAATACTTTGCCTTTTCTTTCAATAGTACTATTTATCAATTGTGCAAGCAACTCTTTCTCTTCCTCAGGAGAACTCATCTTGTCATTCCTTCCGCCGTAGGTTGCTTCAATCATAAGTGTTTCCAGCCTAGGGAACTTAGTGACTGCCGGGCTTAAAAGATGGGTTTTTCCGTATTTCAGGTCGCCAGTATAAAGAATATTGTGAAGCCCATTACCTACATGTAAATGAACCATGCTGCTCCCTAAAATATGACCTGCATTATATAATGTAATCCTCACATCGGGAGTTACATCTGTAACCTGGTCATAATCCAAGGTAATGGTGTGCTTAACCATTTCCTTAACCTCTTTTGAGGTATATATAGGGTCCTGTGCATTCCATTTCTGTATTTTTATAAAGTCTAATTGTAATAATGCCATAACATCCCTTGTTGGAGCAGTGCAGTAAACAGGCCCTTTGTAACCGAACTTGAACAAATAAGGAATCAAGCCCGTATGGTCCATATGTGCATGTGAAACAATCACTGCATCAAGCTCATCTATCTTGAATTCAGGCGATTCTAGGTAAGGATACATCTCATCTTCTGAGGCTGCAACATCTATGCCACAATCCAGTAATACTCTTGATTCAGGAGTCTGCAACAGTATAGCGGACCTTCCTACTTGTCTTGCTCCGCCCAGATAGGTAATCCTTATCCACTCCTCTTTTTTCTTTCTCAGCCAGCCGTTGTAAATCCTTTTTCCTGTGCTGTTCAGGAATTTTCTCCTGTAATCATTATTCTGGTAAAGAACATTCCTGATATTGTCAATAATCTTTGATTTTATGGGAGGAGTTCTCTGTATTATAGGAACCCAGAATGTCTCTTCCTTTATTTTCTGCAGGTTTTCCCCTTCCTTGCCTATTGCAATACCTGGTTTTTCAACCTCAAGGATAACATTTGAACGCTGTGGGTCAAATATCATATTTGAAATCTCTGCCTCATCAGAGATTATTTTTTTTATTATCTTTTCTGCCTTTTCCTGGTCCATTGTGACCTCAGGGTCAGGCTTTAACTCAACCCTTTTTTTTATCTTATTGACTATCTCTTTTATCAGGCCACCGTCATCTAGGAAAAAGTCCTTGTCTTTTGTGTAAAGGACTATGTTTGCTCCCTCAAAACCGGCAGAGCTTATCTTGCCTGCAGGCAAATCATTCTTTATTTCCTCTATAATGTTAGACTCCATTTTTATCTACACACAAATTCAAAAAATATTATAATTTAAGATTTTTTTGAGATCAAATTTTTATAACAAAAGATTTAATAAAATTAATTATTATCCGGCTTTTTATTCTCAACAAGTCTTTGTATGCCGTCCTTGTTTATCAACACCATATCTATGCCGTTCCCTGAAGCACTGTCCCTCTTTAAAGCAGAATTAATAGCCTTCAATGCCATATCCTTAGCTTCAGTTTTTGACATGTTTTCTTTGTATTCAGACTCCAACAAACCGTAAACCATGGGGCTTCCTGAGCCTGAAGCAACAAAATCCTTTACTTCGTTCATGGAGCCGTCAGGGTAAATCTCATAAAGGTGATTCTCATATTTGTCATTGCCTGCAAAAAGAAAATGGCTTATGCCCGGAATCATGGACATTTTTCTTATGTTATAATAAACCATTCCTGCAAGAAGATTGGCTGCCTCTTTTGTAGTAAGCATTCTCCCCGACTTCAGGCTTTTAAGCTTTAATTCTCCCCTTAGACCTTTTACTAACATTTGGACATCAGAAACAGTTCCTGCAGTAGTCACTGCCATTTTATCATTTATAGGTATGATCTTCTCTGCCTCTTTGCTGGCTATGAAATTTCCGGCTGTTGCTCTCTTATCTGCAGCAAGTATTATTCCTTCACTGCATTTGATTCCCAATGTTGTAGTGCCTGTCTTCAGGCTGTTTTCGCTCATCATAACACCTTTTGTTTATTTTTATTTCTTCATTTAGATATTATTTAACTCTTAAAGAATTATCTTTTCAATCTGTGAAATCGCTCTTTATTTATAAATGTTATTGTTTTTAGGATTATTTTTTCTTTTTAGAGGATTTAGCTTTAGCTTTTTTATTTTCAGATGATTTTTCAGTCTTTTTCTTTGTTTTGGCTTTTTTATCATCTTTTTGCTCTTTGTTTTCGGGTTTTTTTGGCTTGCTGTCTTTTTTCTTTGCTCCGCTTAATTTCTCCTTTATTTCCTCAATCTTTCCTTCAGGAGCCTTTTTCTTTTCCTCTGTCTCTAGGGATTTTCCCTCAAGGTTTACATAAGCTATGTTATCTTTTTTAATTACATCAACCCTGACATGGTGTGGCGGATTTTTAATGCCTTTTTTCCACAAATGGTCGTTTAATTCCTTTTTTATCTTTACATTATCTGTTTTCATATGCTTTTTTATAAATAATTTTAATGTTGAAACTGCTTTTTTTGTTCTTTTATATTTAGGAGTATTTATGAATCCCTTTCTTAAAGGAACATTATAAGTTCTTTTTATTTCTTTTTCATTGTCTTTAGAAGCCATTTTATTAACCTAATCTATGTTTGTCCTTCTCCAGGACCTTTTTACTCTTGTGTGCCTTGCGGGGTGAACCCTCCTGCCCTGGCCGTATTTTTTTGGTATGGTCCAGAAAGGGGCCCATTTTGTTCTCTTGTTTTCCTTTGCAAGCCTTTTCTTTTTCCCCAGTTTTTTGTATCTTGACATTTTTATTGTTTTTCAGTTTTTTGCTCTTTAATTGGTTCTTTTTTGATTTCTTCTGATTTAACTTCTTCGGCTGGTTTAGATTCTGTTTTCTTTTCTTCTAACTGTTCTTTTGTTTCCTCTTTTTTATCTGGTATTTCTGGCTTAATTTCTTTTTCTTCAGGCTTTTTCTCTTCTTTAATGCTCTCTTTGGGCTTTTCTTCTTCTTTTGGTTTTTCTTCTTTGGATTCTGATTGTTCTGCTGGTTTAGGTTTTTCTGTTTTTGTTTCTTCTTTCTTTTTTGGTTTTGTATCTTCTTTTTTGGTAATCTTCTTAGTAAATGAGCATTTATCAATCAATGACTGGCCCTGTGGAGTTAAAATCCTTCCTTTATGAGCCCCTTTCTTGCCTTGTTTAACCAAACCTGCTTTTTCAAGCTGCTGCAGTATGTCCCTGATTATCTTTCCTGAGCCCTTGACAAATTTATCTGGTTGATGTCCTCTGTTCTTTCTTGTTCCATATTTTGTTCTTAATTTTGAAACTCCTATAGGACCTAAAAAAGCGACATTTTTCAATACTGAAGCTGACCTCAGATACCACCAATCATCATCCATTGGAGGCCTTTCTTTGCCGTGGCTTGTTTTTACAAATAAAGTCCATTCAGGCTGCTTTATTACACCTTTTAAAGCCTCAGCCAGATTTTCTACCAATTCCATGGTTTTAATATCATACATAGCCATTTTATGTTCTCTGGAATTTTAAGGGGTTTAAAAAGGTTACGAAAATTCTTTAGAATTTTCTAACTTAGGAAATGTTTTCATTTTCGTAAATTATGGTAATAAGCAAGAGAAAACAACAAAGATAAACAAACAAAAAATATTATTTTTATATTAACCTGTGTCTTATGGTTGTAATAAAATATTCCTCTAATTCAACTTCTTTATCTGTAAATGCTTTGTATAATATCTCAGGCTTTCTTATATTATTTTTAAACATTATTTCACATACATCATCAGGAGATACAATAATATAATCATGAGAATCATTGCTTATATTAAATACATGTATGTTTTTTCCTATGGTTTTCATTTTAAATACCTTAAGTTTCTTATCAACCTAGTTGCAATTTCTTTTCCTTCATTATTCGAACTTGGGGTACTTGAAACAAGAATCTTCTCTTTTAAAGAATCGCCTACAATATAAACATGTTTGCTTCTACCCTCCAAGTCCAAATCATACTTATTCAATATATCTCTCTGAGAAGAACTAAGATGGTGTGTCCCCCTATAATCTGCAAAAGCATTTTTTATTTCTCTTTTCTCTTCTTTAGATAATTCTTGTTTATTATTTGGATTATCAATACTAATAAGTTCCCATTCAGCTCTTTTTAATATATGATTAACATAAAGTATGTCCTCTGAATTTTTTTTATTTTGATAATCATTTACTAAATATTCTAAAAAAAACTTTTTCATATTCTCATCAAATCTTTCTCCTTTATTTTGAAGATTTCCATACTTAAAGTAAACCCCATCAGGTTCTACAAAAGCATAAAAAATTTCGGAACCATCCATAATTTTAAAAATTGTTTCGTTTTTCTCTTTTCTTTCTAAAAAAACTTGACACATTTTTTCACCTTAATTATTATTTACTACCATATAGTAATACATATTTATAAATCTTTCGTTTTTATCGTCAATTTTTGGTAAAAAATAACAGTTTTTTAATTATAATAAAAAGATTTATAAATAAGTGTAAGTAATTATTTACAGATGGAAACTAATATAACCATATTAACCCCTTTTTTTGAGGATCCTGAAAGGAATTTTCATATAAGAGAACTTTCAAGGATAGTAAATATAAACCATACTACAGTAAGAAAATATCTCAAAGAATTTGTAAATAAAGGATTGTTAAAAACCCAGAAAAAAGGGATTTATGAAACATATGCTATTAATAAAAACAAAAAATTCCTAAATTTAAAGTTATTTTATAATCTAGAAAAGATAAGAAAATCAGGAATAGTAGAAGATTTAGAAAAATATTTTGATTATCCTGTTATAGTACTCTTCGGCTCTTATGCTT
Organism: Candidatus Woesearchaeota archaeon; assembly: GCA_016928115.1. Classification (GTDB taxonomy): domain Archaea; phylum Nanobdellota; class Nanobdellia; order Woesearchaeales; family UBA9642; genus JAFGLI01. The sequence continues at coordinate 14,680 of JAFGLI010000006.1, forward strand.
TTGCTCAGGATAATAAAAAAAGTGATGTTGATATCTGCATAATTTCATCTTTTGAAAAGGAATTTGAAACTAAAAAATACGAAAAAACACTTAATAAAAAAGTTAGTTTACATATTTTTTCCGAAAAAACTTGGAAAAGATTAATAAATAAAAATCCAGAATTAGCCAATAATATCTCTAATGGGATTGTTTTATCCGGAGAATTTGAGGTTATGGGATGAACTTTGGAAAAAGTACGGAAGAAGGGTATGCCAAAAAGGTTCCTGTTAATACTATTAGGGCAAAGAATTTGATAAAATCCTCAGAACAAACTATAAAGACAGCAAAAAAGATAATTTTAACAGAAACAACATCTAAAACTGTAATAAGAGAGCTTTATGAAGGCTTAAGGGAATACTGTGAAGCCATAGGTTATATTAAAGGCTATAAATTTAATTCACATGAAGTGATTGTTTATTTTATTGAGGATATCTTAAAAGAGAAAAGCATTTCAATCAAGTTTGACAGATACAGGAAGATAAGAAATGGTATAAGTTATTATGGAAATAGTGTTAATATAAAGACTGTTGAAAAAGCCTTAAAAGAAATACCTATGATGATAAAAAAATTAACTGAACATATAAAATACTAAAAACAAAAAATTTTATAAACATATTATTTTTTATCTGTAATCATAAAAAAGAGGTTACTGCATTATGAAGATAAATGAGATGATTGCAAGGATGGTTCTTGATTCAAGAGGCAATCCGACTGTTGAATGTGAGATGCATAATTCTTATACTGGCGTCAGGGCTATTGTTCCTTCTGGAAAAAGTACGGGGAAGCATGAGGCAGTGGAATTAAGGGATAAAAAATCAAGTTTTAATGGCATGGGTGTTGAAAAAGCTGTTAAAAATATAAACAAAATCATAAAGAAAAATATAATAAACAAAGACTGGGAGCAGGAAACACTTGATAATTTCCTTATTAAATTAGACAATACAGAAAACAAATCAAGACTGGGGGCAAATGCAATACTCGCAGTGAGCATGGCTTTTGCAAGATTAAATGCTATGTCAAAAAATGATGAATTGTTCTTTTATCTGCAGAAGATTACCGGAAACAAAAAGATTTCACTTCCCATACCTTTTTGCAATGTAATCAACGGAGGGGTTCATGCAGGGAATGATCTGATGATGCAGGAATTCATGATTGTGCCGAAAGCAGGAAGTTTCAAGGAAAACACAAGAATCATAAGCGAAACATACCATGAGCTTAAAAGAATAATAAGAAAAAAATACGGGAAAAACGCAGTGAATGTGGGGGATGAAGGAGGCTTTGCCCCACCCATAGAAACAGCTGAAGAAGCCCTGGACTTGCTTATGAAGGCAATAATTAACTCAAAACATAAATCACAGTTAAGAATAGCAATGGATTGTGCTGCATCTGATTTTTACAAAAAAGGAAAATATGAGATTGAGAAAAACAGCTATGTAAGTGCTGAAGAGCTGGGCAATTATTATATAAAACTAATCAAGAAATACCCTATTGTATCAATAGAAGACCCTTTTGCCGAGGATGATTTTGAAGCATGGAATAAATTCATGGAAAAAATAAATAAAAGAAACATACAAGTCGTGGGAGATGACTTATTAGTATCTAATAAAAAAAGGATTGAGGAAGCTGCTGAAAAAAAGCTCTGCAATGGATTATTATTAAAGCCTAACCAGATAGGGACTGTTACAGAGGCTATTGAAGCAGCAAAGTCAGCAATGAAAAACAACTGGAATGTCATGGTTTCTCATAGAAGTGGAGAAACAGAAGACACTTTCATCTGCGACCTTGCTGTAGCCCTTAATTGCAAACAAATCAAGATAGGAGCTCCATGCAGGGGAGAAAGAACCTGTAAATTCAACAGGTTGTTGAGAATTGAAGAATTGATTTAATTTTTTCTGAAAATCTTACGAAAAATTAGTGTATAGACTTATTTATAATGTTCTATTTTAAAATTTTAGATGGTTAAAAGATTTTATTTAGACACTTCAATATGGATGGATATTTATGAGGACAGAATAGGTTATAAAAAAGAACATTTAGGTGATTTTGCTCTTAAATTATTTAGTTTTATAAAAGCAGAAAATCATCGAATATTTATCAGTGATTTATTAATAAAAGAACTGGAAATGAACTACTCAATTGAAGAGATTAATGGAATGATAAATCCATATAAAGAAAACATACAGAGAATTATTAGTAAAAAAGAAGAAAGAAAAGAAGCAGAAATAATAGCAAAAAAAAGAAAGATTCCTAAAGGGGATGTATTACATGCAATTCTAGCAAGGAATAATAATTTAATATTAATAACCAGAGATAAACATTTTAAAAATCTGAATGATATTTGTCAACATCATAAACCAGAAGATATTGTTTAAGGCCTTTTATCAATAATGTCAAATGCTTTTTCTCTTATTTCTTCATATTCTTCCTCACTAGTTTTCTTATTAGAAGCTCCTTTTAATTTCTTTAAAGCTTTAAGCCAATCTGGCTCTTCAATATCCTCAACCTTTTCCCTTAAGGCATCCCTAATAAATTCTGTTCGATTCTGATAGTTCTTTTTTTCTACAACTTTATCTATATTTTTTAGAAAATTATTTTCTAATCTCAGAGTTATCAGTTTTGTTGTCATATATCTATTAGATATACATTAGATATATAAAGGTTTCTGTATTATAATTGTAAAATTTACAGAATTAACTTAAAATAATCAAATTTCTTGAAGATTTAGTCAAAACTTCATAACCCTTCTCATTCATATAAATATCATCTTCTATTCTTATACCATATTTATTTTCCCAGTATAAACCAGGCTCTATTGTGAATACCATCCCCGGCTTTAACCTCCCTTTCCCATAAAGAGTTATCTTTGGTTTTTGATGAACTTTCTTTCCCAAGCCATGCCCTAAAGAATGCTTTAAATGTTTTATATAATCAGGATCTTTTTTATTTAATAATTCCCTGAACTTTTTACATAAACTATCTATATTCATATTTGGTTTTATTGCTTTTATTGTATTTTCATGAACTTCTTTTATATCATTATAGAGTTTTATGTGTTGTTGTTTTGGTTCTCCTATATAAAACATCCTGGTCATATCAGAGCAGAATCCTTTATATATTACACCAAAATCAATCATCAGGAAACCTTTTTTTAATTCTGAATTGTATTTCATATAATGCGGATCTGCAGAACTTTCTTTTGAAGCAACAATTGGCTTAAATGCTTTTTTTACATTATGTTTTTTATATTGGTCTTCAAGAAATTTCACAATGTCTTTTTCAGTTTTGAATTGTTTGTTTTTTAGTTTTTTAATTAATTCAGAAAAAATTATATCAGTAAGTTCACATGCTTTTCTTGTTTTTTCAAGTTTCATTTTTTAAATTAATAATAAAGTAAAATTTATATATTTATATATTTTTATTAAAAAATAAAAATGGAAGATTTGGACGAAGTTATTAAAAAAGTGGAAGACCAACTATCCTCTTTCGATTATGGTTTTAAAAGATCCTTAGCCAGAAGTGCAAACAAAGAAAAAAACTCTTTTGAAATCAAAGGACTTGATGAAAGCGAAGAATTTGAATGTCTTTATTATAGTTTAAAAGGGAAAGAACTTTTGGAAAAAGAGGGAATCAAAACAGATGTTTATTCTGGAAAAGATGAATCTGATATTTGGGAAAATCATTGTTTCTTAAAAACAGAAGATGGAACAATAATAGATTTTTCACCTCATTACAAAACAATAGGTGCAAAACATAAAGAAGGTAAAAAAATAAGCGAAAAAGAAATAGAACAATATGGTGTGTCCCATGAACTAGAACTAAATAATATGATTCCTTTACATCATGACTCTAAATCAAGAAGTTTTTTAAGAATAGGGTTGGGGTCTAAGGAAACCTATGGCTTCATAAGAGGTATTTTTAAATTGGTTTATATTGATATGTTTAAATATGATACAAATAAAGAAAAATATGTTAAAAAAGAAGAGATTACGTTGTTATACAAAGGGGGAAAAATAGACAAAACTAAAAAAACACTTAAAAATCTTATTGATAATGGAATATTAGAAATAGAAAGCGAAACTGAAAATACTAAAGAATTATTTGAAATAGAATCAACCATAGATGATTATGTTGTTAGATTTATTAAAAGGGTTCTTTAATCATTCCCATTCTATTGTTGCAGGAGGTTTATTGGTTATATCATAAAAAACAGCATCTACTCCTTTTATTTTTAGCAATTCTTTAGATATTTTGTTTACTATGTTTTCAGGAATCCTGCTGAAGTTTGCAGTCATAGCTTCCTTGCTGTCAACCGGACGCAGAATAATGCTTTCTCCCCCATTAACAGAAACAGGAACAAGAACAACAGGCATCTGCCATATTTTATTATATATCTTCTCCTCTTTTAATATCTTTTCAACAACAAAATCTGCTTTTTGAAGAAGGTTAACTCTTTCAGAATTTATTGTTTTTTTCAAAAGTTTAAAATCTCCTTCTTTTTTTCTTATTATTAGTAAAACCCTGTTTATATCAGAAACACTATTGGTCATTCTTGTTGACAATTTTTCCATATAATTCCAATTAATTTCAGAGTCTATTACTGCAGGATGTTTATATACTCTGGAATCTCCCTGCACACCCACACTTTTTATTGGAAGAACATAAGATTTCTTAAAAATATCTTTAACCTTTTTTTCAGTTTCAGAAACATCTTCAGCTTTTTTGTTATTACACAAAATCCTGACAGCTAAACCAGGACCAGGAAATGGGTGTCTTTCGATTAATTCTTCCGGAAGGCCCAGTTTTTTACCAATTAATCTTACTTCATCTTTATATAGTTGTGATAAAGGCTCAATAACCTTACCCTTATTAATAAGCTCCTGCATCTTCAGAACCCTGTTATGATGGGTTTTTATTAAGTCAGCGTTTTTCGTACCTTTTGTTTCAATTGTATCTGGATATATTGTTCCTTGTGCGATGATCCATTCATCCGAGGATAAAATTTTATCAGATTTATCAAATATACTATCAATAAACAAGTTTCCTATAATCTTTCGTTTTTTCTCAGGATCAACAACATTTTCCAAAGCCTTTAAGAAAGATTCAGATGCATCATATAATTCCAGATTATCAAATCCTTGTTTTTTTAATACTTCTTCAACATTTTTGCTTTCATTTAATCTCATAAGCCCAGTATCAATATGCAAACCCAATACTTTATTTTTACCTAATGATTTATTTAGAAGGGTAAACAAAACTGTAGAATCAACTCCCCCGCTTACAAGAAGAAATACTTTTTTATCTTTTACTTTATCTTTTATATCAGACCTTATTTCCTTTAGATAATTATCCATATTCCATTCTTTTTTACAAGAGCAAATATCTCCTGCAAAGTTTTCAAGAATTTTCATCCCGTTGGGTGTGTGGGTTACTTCCGGGTGAAACTGTAAACCATATATCTTTTTTTCAGTGTTTTCTACAGCAGCTATTTTACAGTAATCTGAACTGGCAATTATATCAAATCCTTCTGGTAAATCTTCAACTAAATCCCCATGGCTCATCCAGACTGTTTCTTTTTTTCCTAACCCTTTAAATAGCCTGCTTGGTTTTAATTTCACAAGCGCTTGACCATATTCTTTAATTGAACCTTTATTTACTTTACCATTGAGCATATAGGTTATTAATTGGTGCCCATAACAAATACCAAGTAGGGGTATGTTTAGATTAAATATTTCTTTTGATATTTTCGGAGATTCTTGTTCATAAACACTTGAAGGCCCACCAGATAGTATAATTCCTTTTATATCTTTATTTTTTAAATTAATAATCGGTTCATTATTTTGTACAATCTCTCCCAGAAAACCTAGTCTTCTTAATCTGTTTGCAATAAGGTGAGCATATTGGCCTCCAAAATCAATTACAATTATTTTATCCATAAAAATAGAATATTATATTGGTTTATAAAAATTTTCTTTAATATAAATTTATCGTAAATTAAAAATAAGTAAAATTTATGAATATATACTATTTTGTATAACATAAGATGACTACTTATATCAAAAGGATTCATGAGGAATTAAGTGAAAAAGCAAAAGAAGCTCTAAAAAAAGCAAGGAAAACTCCTGAATCTAAATATATTGATTTAGAATGAGTTATAAAATAAAATTACATCCTAATGTTAATAAATTTCTTAAAAAATGTAATAAGGATTTAGAAAAAAGAATAAAAAAGAAACTAAACTATCACATTAACTCCTTCTGTAACTAGACTTTTGGTATAGATTCCTTCCCTCTGCTCCTCTTTTCCTGCAAACCCGACTGACTTGTTCAATAAATCCGTTACAGAGCCTGAAATCATAAAATCAGTAACAGGGATTAGCTTATCTTTATCCTTCAGGTATGCTTTCTGAACATGAACAGAAAAATCCGTTGTTATGCTATCAGATGTATGCGCGCCCATTATAGTGTCTATTATAATGGCATTATCAGGCTCTTTGATATTATCTCCTTTAATAATGACATTTGAGAAGTCTATGCCGAAAAGGGATGAATTTGACGTACTTTTTTTATTGTTATGCAGGGCTGTATTGTAATCAAATATAACATTTTTAAGGATTCCTTTGCTTATCAAAACAGTTTTCATAGAGGGGGTTCCCTCATAGTCGCATTTTTCTGAATTTATCCCCCCTTTCAGGGAATTATCATCTATTATTGTTATGTTTTTATCCAGAATCTTTTTATTCATTTTCCCGGAAAACAGGGACTTGTTTTTCTCATAGTTATCTCCCCTTAAGTTAGGCAGGAAACCATAATTCAACAAAGATACCAAGGCTTTGGGCCTTATTATTACAACATCGGCTTTCTTATTTAATCCGGAAGCCTTCAAAAATTCCATTACTTTCCGGTTTACATTATCTGCTGTTTTTCCTGCATCAAAAAACTTATTGTCAAAATAATAATCCTCATAATCTGAAATACTGTCTGATGAAGATGCCTCTATATTTACACCAAAATTCAAGCCTTCATCAGTAACATCAATATTGTTTGAGTTTATTAGCCTTATTTTGCTTTTATTCAGGATTAATGAGCCTGAATTCAGGATGACTTTCTTCTTATTGATTTTTTTTATTATTCTCTTCGAGATATTCACCATATCTTTTATATCCATATTCCTTAACTTTGCATCCTGCCCTGACTTAAATCTGTAAGAACGAGGCTTCGGCAGGCCGTAGAAATACTCCTTTTCAGGGCTGTTTTCAGCTGTTTTTATTGCATTATTTATAAGATTATCATCCAGAACAGAGGAATATGAGCTTCCTTCCCGTTTACCAATATAAACCTTCAGAAAAAAGTCAGTTGAATTGCCGTGCCTGAAATTTTTTATAGACTTGCCTTCAAAATTTAATTCACAGTTTTCATTAGTTACAGCATTCAGCTGGAAATGTCCTGTTTCCTTTTTCAGCTTTTTTATGTATTTTTCATATTTTTTCATTCTGAGCCACCTACAAGGGCATCCTTCACCAGAACATAAGGATTCCTGCCGTTTACAGGAACCTGCTGTGCATTCTTGCCGCAGAAACCAGGAAAATCATACTCCCTCTTATCTGAAATCATAATTATATTCTTCAGCAGCTTGAATATATTTCCTGACAAAGAAACCCCTTTTACAGGCTTTCCCAGTTTCCCGTTTTTTATCAGGTAGCCGTACTGAGCGGAAAAATGGAATGTGCCTTGTGATGTATTAACCTGGCCGCCTTTTGTGCCGTTCAGCAGAACGCCTGATTTTACATTTTTTATCAGCTCCTCTCTGGTGTTTTTTCCTTTTTTTATGAAAGTATTTGACATTCTCACCAAAGGCATATTATCTGTGAACTGGGCCCTTCCGTTGCCTGTTAGTTTCAATCCTGATTTTCCTGCTGTTTCCCTGCTTGCAAGGTAATTTTTAAGAACACCTTTTTCTATTAATAGAGTCTTTCCGGCAGGAATGCCCTCATCATCATAAAAATAAGAGCCCCACTCATTACCTAAAGGAGAATCATAAACCGTAACTATATCAGAAGCAATTTTGGTATTTAATCTGTTTTTTAAGCAGGAATTGTTCTGCAAAACCAAATCAGATTCTGTTGCATGTCCCAGAGCCTCATGTATGAAAACACTTGCAAGCCTTGGGTCCATTATAACATCAAGCCTCCCTCCTTTTATGTTTTCAGCCTTGAAAAGGTCTTTTAATATCCTCAGTGAATCCCTGTACATAGCAGGATATTTTTTTGTTATCTCATAGCCCCCCATCATGCCTGTGCCGTGGGAATAGGATTCAGTCCTGGAGCCTTTTTTACCTACAATTACAGACCTTAAAGCAGTGAATGTCATGTCTTGTTTTATTAATGAATTCTCAGAGTTCTCGAACAGATTTTCTATATTACTTTCCTCATACTGAAGCTGCATGCTTTTTACTACTTTGTTTGTTATCCTGCTGTTCCTGACCACAAAATCTATCTTCTCCTTTAGAGGAATATTATTCGGGTCTGTTTTAAATGAGGATTTTTTATAATCATTAATTTTATGATGTTCTTTTATTTCGGTTTTCATTGAAGTTTCTTCTGAAAGCAACTTTGCTATTCTTATTGCTCTCTTAACAGTATTCCTTATATCATCATTTAGATTTCCGTATGCAAAACCAAAGGCATTTTTATATAATACCCTTACACAATATCCCTCTTTTGTTCCCCGGCTTATTTTTTTAATATGATTATTCCAGCCCAGAATATTTGTGTTTTTTATTTTCTGAAACCTGAAATCCCAGTAATCTATCCCCTTTTCCTTCAATAAAAATTTATATGGTTTTATAGATATATTCATAACAACTAGAAGAATTCAGTTCATATAAAAAAGTTTTGAAAAAAAGAATAAAATCAAAACCTGAAAATCTCACTAAGGTCAATTTTACTCTCAGCCATATCCTCTTTTCTTTTCATATATGGGTTGGCTTGAGGCTGCCTTGCTGGCTGTTGGGACATCTCCATATTATTTTTGCTATCTTCTTCAGAAGAATCTTCTTCATTGGTGTTATTATCTTCTGCACTGCCTCTTGTCTCTTCAGCCTTTTCCTCCTGAGACTCATCAGGTTCATCGTTTTCTTCCTGAGCCATATTTACTTCCTCTACCTCTGCCTGTTCTGGATGCGGTTCTTCTGTTTCTGCATTATTATTTTCCTCGTCAGCACCATCATCAGGCTCAGATATCTCTTCATCTTTTTCTTCTTCATCGCTGTTTTCATCGCTGCCGCTGTCTTCAGCAGAATTCTCATCTTCCGCAACATTACTGCCTTCTTCAGCAGCACTGCTTTCTGTTTCCTCATTCTCTTGTAGTTCAGGTTTCTCCTCAGGCATAATATCGCCCAGGGTTTTTCCTTCTGCCTCTTCTGCCAAATGCAGTGAAGAGTGTACTTCAGGAGAAAAATCCTCATTCTCTTTTTGCCCGGAAATCAGCTCATTCTCTTTTTTTTCAATCATCTTCTCTTCCACAGCCTCTTCCATACTTGGAGGCTCTTCTATATTATCAGCAGTAAGATTATTTTCTTCAGCATTTTGTTCTTCTTCAGGCTCTGTTTTTTCAACAACCTCATCATTCTGTAAATCCTCATTCTCATCAGGAGCATCACCCATTTCCTTGTTTTCAGTGTGAATCTCAATACTGTGGGGCTCTTGTGAATTATTTATATCTTCCTCGAATTCTTTTCTCACCGTTTCCCTTGCAGCAGCCTCCATATTCTGGTCCATTTCAAGAGTTCTTTTTTCCTTTTTCCAGCCTCCTTCCATTCTCTTGAAATCATTCATAACCTTTTCACCGGTTCCCAGTATTTCAAGAGCCTTTTGCCTGGCTAAACTGTCTGAACATGCAAAACCTGTGTTTTTCAAAGATTCAGCTAATCTCTGCGCCTCAGGACTTAAATCCCCTGTATTTATCATTATACATCACCTTCCATTTGTTTTAAGTTATATTAATATATAAAAGCGTATACTAATATATTTTAGTACATTAAATGTTATTTAAAGTTTTCGTTTTTACAGAATATAAATCAGAGATATTACATAACCTTAAAATCAACACAGACTCTGTAGACATAAGGTGCATAATCCCCGCATTTTTCTGTATGGAGAATTTTGCATTTCTTGTTTTCTTTTTTACAGATTTTCTTTATTTTTTTATGTATTTCCTTAAACTCTTTTTCAGTTCCGAAATCATAGAAATGTATCACTGTTCCTTTTTTAGATGCATTTAATGCTGTATCCAGAAAATCCTTACCTGTTTTAGGCAAAGGCATTAAAATCCTGTCAAACTTCATATTTAATTTAGGGACAACCTCTTTTACATCTCCTAAAAATAGTTTTATGTTTTTTGATTTGTTCAGTCTTATATTCTCAATTCCGTATTTATGCGCAGCGGGATTCAGCTCAACCCCATATATTTCTTTTGCTTCTGTGTTTTTGGAAATTACTAAAGGATAAGGCGCACAGCCTGAGAACATTACCAATACAGTTTCACCTTTTTTAATCATATTAGCTATTCTTTCTCTTTCGTGAGACAATCTTACTGAGAAATAAACCTTTTCAACATCCAGTTTTATCCTCACATTGTTTTCCCTGTATATTGTTTCTTTAGTTTTTTTCCCTGCAATATATTTCATATTCTGGGTTCTGAATTCCCCTGAATGAATGTCTGCTTTCTTAAGGACTGTTTTTATCTTAGGGTTTATTTCCAATAATGTTTTTCCTATTATTTTTTCTTTTTTTTCTAATCCCTCAGGGATTTCCATTACAGCTATATCTCCTATAATATCATAGCTGTTAGGAGCTTCTTTAAGCTCATTTTCAGATAGTTTCCCTTTCAAAGCCTCTTTCAGGTTAGAAATGATTTTGTTTTGCTTTTCAAGTTTCTTTTCAGTAAACCATATATCTTCTTTTGCTCTTATTATATGAAACCTTTTTTTTATAGGAAGAAAAATAAAGCCTTTTTCTTTTTTGATTTTATAATCCTTATTATATAAACTATTCTTGACGAGATAATCTTTCCATTTTTCCGCTTTTCCCAGAGGGACTTTTAATGCTAGCATTTTTTCAGAAAAACTTATTGAGTGACTCTTCTTTGGGCTTGTTTTTTTGCAGATCTTTTAATCTCTTCCTGATTCTCTCTTCTGAGAAATCATGTTTTTTTACCATTAAGTCTACGACTGCCTCTTCATCAATGCCTTTAAATTCGATATTATAATCAACAACAACACCCATATTTTTTATAAGGCCAAAGATTTTTTCCCAGCCGAAATCAAAATCCCAATTATCTTTTATTTCATTGAAAATACCATCAAAATCTTTTCCTTTGTCTTTTATTAATTTAAGGGCTTTTTTAGGCCCGATTCCTTTTATGCCCCCTCGATTATAATCTGTGCCCATCAGTATTCCCATAAATATCAACTGGTCCTGGTCAATCCCCATCTTGTTGAGGTTCTTATCCAGAGAAATAAGCTCGGGCTGTATTGTCTCATACACTAATTTATTAGATTGTTTTCTTTTTTTGGTTATTGTAAGGTTCTTTATTATTTTTGGAGCTCCAAACATTAAGGAATCAGCATCCTGGCTTAACACTGCATAAGCATCTCCTTTTTTCACCATATATGCTGCCTGCGCCTCACCTTCTGAAGGAGCCTGAACAACAGGAAATCCTAGGGCTGTTATTAATTCTTTAGAACTTTTTATAATATCATTAGTTATTATGGATGTTCTCGAGGCATATTTTTTCATTCTTTCCATGTCCTTTTCTTTTTTAGCCTCTTCATATTTCTTTTTGGCATCTATTTTTATTTCTTTTCTGTGCTCCCTTTCCTTGTTTTTCAGTTCAGGTGCTTTGCCGTCAAAAACAAAAACAAACTTTATGTCATTCTCCATTAGTTTTGTGAATCGATTGAATAATCCTGATAAATGGCTTGTTATATTATTGTGCGAATCCATGAGCAAAGAGCCGTCTCTCTGCCTTATGGTTGTCAGGAACATATAAATCTGGTTAAATGTATCTACGACCAGAACCTTATCCCTTAAGCTTTCAAGATTTAAAGCTGTTGTTTCCATCAGCTCAGTTATCCTGCTCCCCATTTTAGATATTCTCCCTTATGATTATTCCTTTTAGCTCATTCTCAGCCATTTCCTTTGCCTTTTTCGTTATCTTTCCTGTTGTAAGGAACAAAACAGGCAGTTTCTTGGTCTGTCCTTTTATATAGACGCTTGACAGGTCACCGTCATTGCAGCTCTTCTTCTTTTTTGCCTTACAGTAATATTTAATCCTGCCCAGACCTGAAGGCACATTTACAATAAAATCAATCTCTGTCTTTCTTATTATTTCCTTTTCAATAACCTCTATGTTCTTTTTTCCAAAGAAATCTATTATTGTGTTCATGAACTCAGACTGTGTTTTTTCAGGCTTTTTCTTCTTTTCCTCTTTTTGTTCTTTTTTTGTTTCCTCAGGAACTACTTTGACTATTTTCTCCTGTGTTTCCTTTTTCTCAGGCTTTTTCTCTCTAATTTCTTTCATATACCTATCCTGAATTATTCTCTTTGCATCTTCATTTGAAAGCTTGTAATACTTCCAGAATATCTCTTTTTCATCTGTTAGCTGAACCTCAAGAGGTTTTGCAAAATCTTTTATTTCTCTTAAACTTGCCCTTACCTGTGGAGGATATTCTCTATCTCTTATTATTCCTTTAGTTTTTATTAATTCATAGCTGTTTTTATGAATGGTTTTTAAATATTTAGACAAATCATCAAGCCTGAATTCCTGCTCAGGTGTATAGTAAAACGGGCTTCCTCCTAATTTTAATTTAGTTACTCTTATTTTTCCCTCTTTTTGCAGGTCATTTAATATGGCTCCTATCAGAAAAGTGTCCCCGCCCACTGCCTTTGTTATTCTTGCAGGTATGGTTGGGCCTGTCTGCTGGACTATTCTTAAAACATCTTCTTGGGGAATATTTTTCATATTAGTTCTAAAAATGGCTGAATGTTTATATAATTTATTATTTGTTTTGTATAATTAATACTTACATTGTAAGTATAAGAACAAGATTATAAACGCATCCATCTTATTTCATAATAAGTAACATCAGCTTCATCATCCACTATTCCTATTAATAATTTCTTTCTTGTTGAGTGTGCAACCCTGTTTTTTGCAGCAAACTCATGCCATGTTAATGTGGAGCCTTCACTTACAGGATAAACTATCCATTTGGCATGCTCTTCTCCTGGTTTAATGCCTCTGTCATATACTCTAAAATCAGCTCCGAATTTAAGGGCTGTTTTTACAATATAGCCTCTGTTTCTTATATCTTTAAAGACACAGTATCGGGTCCAGAAATTAGGCTCAGCTTTTTTTGCTTTTTTAAGAAAAGTTTCAAACCTTATTTTTCTATTATTTGTACTCACAATATTCAGCTTGCCTTTTTCCATTAGATATAGTCCTTCAAGCAGAGACAACTGCAATTTGCCATTATCAAGTATCTTACCGAACCTGTTTTTGTTGTAGAAGTTTTTTGCCTCATCAGAATCATCTGTGACTATTTTTTCTTTTATGAAAACTGCTCTAACCTTGTTTTTTTGTGATTTTGCCCTGACTTCCTTTACTTCTAATTTTTCAGGGATTTTTTCAACTAAATCATCAAGTTCTGTGGCTTTAGAAACTTTTTTTTTCTTTTTAGTGGATGTTGATTTTTTAGTTTTGGATAATTTTTTTGTCATATATCCTAAGAAGAAATATGCTATTTATATAATTTATGATTTAGAATAGAGAATAGGCTATATATAATTCTCAATAAGCTTTGACCTTCTGACCATATCATCATAGAAATCATGGTACAGACTGACCATATCCTCGCTCTGTATAACTGCGCCTGTTGTAACCCCCAGATGTATCAATGAAAGCATGACTTTGTTTTCTATAATAAAAATCTGCATAGGGACATATTCCTCTATAACATAGATTTTCATGCCATATTTTTTTATTTTCCTTTTAAGGTCGTTTATTATTTTTTTAAGGAAATCATTTCCTAATTGTGATTTTATTATATTCAGATTAAAATCCAGAGCGCTTTTCTCTATAATTGCACTAAAATGTTTCCCCTTTTCATATGCATCCCTGTGCGCCTTATATATAAGAAAAGTCATTTCATGTGTTGTATGTGCAAGAGTTTGCCTGTTTTTTTCTATTGCCTCCCTTACCTTCCTGAATTCAACACTATTTGAAGGATAAACAGGAAAAGGTATAGAGCCGTGCCTGACAACAGTCCTTATTTTTCTGCATTCAGCAAGCAGCTGTATCTGCTTAAAAGTAAAGTCATCACCGTTATGGATTATTTCTATGTTCTCTATGGATTCCTTTTTCTGCATATAATCAAGAATCTTTTTTTCTTTTTCAACAAGGTCATCGAACTTATATTTCATAAAGTTAGTTATGTTTTCCTGGGGGTTTGTCATTGTGTATAAAGCAGGCCTCTGAGAGGTTTTTTCAATAAGGCCCCAGGATAATAATTCATTGAGAAAAGAATAAATTCTGCCCATCGGAATATTTGTCAGTTTGGAAATATCGTGTGCAGATAAACTTTTATTATAGAGTTGTTCAAGTATAAGCAAATACCTGAACTTAAGGCTGAATTCAGTTCCAAGCTCTTTTATTATTTCATTCATATATATATTAAATAAATAATATTTATAAATTTTGTGAATTAAACACAAAAAAACATTTTTTTGTAGGAAATATATATAAATAGAAAAAATGTATATGTTTAGTTTTGTAACTATTTTTGTGTAGAAAATGAAAAGAAAAAAACTTTTGGATACAATTGATCAAATATATTTTAAAAAAAGAAAAAACAAAGAATTAATCAGAACAGATATAAGAAATTCTGACCTTAATTGTTATCTTAACTGTGAAAAAATCTTACCTCACAATATTGCATTTGAATTAATAGACTTTATAATGGAATCAGAGCCAATTGAAAGTAAAGAAAAATTAGAAAAATTAGTTAATTCATATAATAAGATGAACAGCATAATCACAGAATGGGAAAACCAGGATAAATATTCTATGTTATTGAACAGAAAAGTATTGGAAGAAAATAAATCATCTCCAGTAAGCTTTTTTTACAGGGAAAAGGTATCATATAGTAATGAAAAAAAGGCTGACATATATTTTGCATTTGTAGAAACTGAAAGATTTGATTCAGAAAAGGATAATTTTGATATATCTATGTTGGTTGATCCTGAAGATATTGAAAGCGAGATACTTTTATGCAAAGGACATACTTACGAGAGAAGAAATAGGGTATTGGCTATAGGAAGCAATATTATAAAATACCTGCAGAAAAATGCAGAAGATATACTTAAGGAAAAACCAGAATCCTTCCTTGAAATAAGTTTTGCAAATGTTCTTAAAAAATTATATCCCGATAATGATAATTTACCAAAAACATTATAAATCAATTTGTTTTCTTTAATTTTAGAATGAAAATAACCTTTTTAGGGACTTCTTCAATGGTTCCGACAAAAGACAGGAATGTTCAGGCAATTTTTCTTAGATACAAGGCTGAAGGCATTTTAATAGACTGCGGGGAAGGAACACAGAGGCAGATGAATATAGCAGGGATAAACAGAAATAAGGTTAATAAAGTTCTGATAAGCCACTGGCACGGAGACCATGTTTCAGGGCTGATTGGATTAATTCAGACCCTGGGAAATAACATGGAGGAAAAGCCCGTATTGCAGGTATATGGACCTAAAGGAACAAAGGAAAGAATGCATCACATGTTAAAAACAGTTGTATTTGACAATAACAGGGTTGAATTAAAAATACATGAACTAAACCCAAAAAACATTAAAAAGTTTTTTGAGAATGATAACTATTATATTGAATGCGCTTATCTTAACCATTCTGTTCCTTGCTTAGGATATAATTTTATTGAAAAGGACAGGCTGAGAATAGATGTAAAAAAGGCCAAAAAAATAGGCCTGAAACAAGGGCCTTTGATGGGAAAGCTGCAAAAGGGAAAAACAGTAGAGTTTAAGGGCAAAAAAATAAAGCCTGAAGATGTAACTTATAATGTAAAAGGAAAGAAGATAACTTTTATTTTAGATACCCTACCATGCACAAATGCAGTAAAATTAGCAAAGGATGCTGATTTAATGATATGTGAAAGTGTTTATCATTCTTCATTAAAGGAAAAATCTCATGTTTACAAACACATGACTGCACAGGATGCTGCATTGATTGCAAACAAGGCAAATGCCAAGAAACTTATTTTAACCCATTTCAGCCAAAGGTATAAAGAAATCAATGAAGTTCTAAAAGATGCAAAAGATGTTTTCAATAATACTGAAGCTGCTTTTGATTTTAAGAATGTTAAGGTTTAATAATGTTCTTCTCTTCATCTTTTCAGTAACCTTTATAAACAAAAACACCTTTCTCTCTAAATAATATGGCTAACAAAAGAAGTTCATCAAATTCTGAATTTATTTTGTTAGTTCTGAGTCTGTTACTGTTATAAGGCCCTTGATCAGAATATTCTTTCAAAGGGTCTGGAAATGAACATTGTCTAAATAAGATTCTAAAGAATATTCTGCCAAGAAATGAAATAAAATGGAGGAAAGATAAAATGTTTTTAAAAAAACCTAAGAGCAACAGAGTTAAGATATTTGACACAACTTTAAGGGATGGAGAACAATCGCCCGGAGCAAGCATGACGCTTGAGGAAAAACTGGCAATAACGGATTATTTGGTAAAAATAAATGTTGATGTAATTGAAGCTGGGTTTCCTATATCATCTGAAGACGACAAAAAGGCTGTGGCTGAAATTGCCAGGATTGTCCCTAAACATATTGAAGTTGCTGCATTAGCCAGAGTAAAGAAGGATGAAAAAGGCAGATTTCCGGATATTGATGCGGCTTATGATGCATTGAAAGAATGCAAAAACCCAAGGCTTCATGTTTTTATAGGGACTTCTCCGCAGCATATTGAAGCTAAGTTTCCTGACCTTGGCTTAAAAGGAGTTGTTGAACTTGCAAAAGAAGGAATAAGATATGCAAAGAAATTATTTGGAAAAGATATTAAAATAGAATTTTCACCGGAAGATTTAGCAAGAACGCCTGATAAAGACAGGAATTATGTTATAAAACAGATAGCAAAAGAGGGCGTTGATGTAATAAACTGCCCGGACACAACAGGATATGATGTCCCCCACAAATATGCAAAGAAAATAAGGTCTTCATACAGAATGGCAAATGGTTTTTTCAGAAGGTTTTTTGGCGGAAAAGAAACAGCAATAAGTGTGCACTGCCATAATGACTTAGGCATGGCAACTGCAAACTCCCTGGAAGCTGTTGCTTTGGGCAATGCAAGACAGATTGAATGCTCTATTTTAGGATTGGGTGAAAGGGGTGGAATGGCTGCTCTTGAACAGGTAGTCATGGCTATGAGAGTAAGAAAAGATATATTTGGTGAAGACGCTGTCCCTGATATAAAAACAAGATATTTCTTTGACGCCAGCAGAGAATTATTGAATATAATAGATAATGATATGATAAGAGCCCCTGTTGTCGGAGATACATCATTTGCCCATGAAGCAGGAATACATCAACACGGGGAAATTAAAGGAAAAGAGAACAATATCCAAAGTGTCTATGAAATCATGAACCCAAGAGATGTAGGCTGGAAAGGAAACAAGTTTGTTCTTGGAAAGCACTCAGGATGGCATGCTGTTGAATTTAAACTAAATTCATTAGGTTATTCTCCGGATTCTATAAATGAGAATGAAGCTAAAGAAATCAGCAGGGAAGTGAAAAAACTTGCTGACCAGAAGAAGTATGTTTATGATAGTAACATTGATGATATTATGATTGCTAAAGGCAAAGCCCCTCATATAAACAAATATGAAGTGGTGCAGTGGATATCAAAAGACAGAAAGGATGGAACTCCTGTTGTAAGAATCAAGATTGAAGGCGATAGAAAATGGTATAAAGGAAAAGGAGACGGCCTTGTGGATGCTGCAATTAATGCAATTAATGAAGCAACAGGCATAAAAAACAAAGAGCTTGTTTATTACAGGTCAAGAAACATGGGAACAGGCTCAGATGCTGTGGGCAAAGTTATGATAGGAGTGAAAGACTCAAACGGAAATGATTCATATCATAATGGTGTTGCAACAGGAACAGACCTTTTTGAAGTCTCAATCAGGGCTTATACCAATGCATTAAACAGGATGAGAATGTATCATGCACTAAAGAAATAATTTTTAGTTTATTTTATTTTTTGTCTTAATTTTAAAGTAGATAAAAATAAAAAAATTTATAAGTATGTTCTCGATTCTGTTTTATAATATGAGACCTAGTAAGATAATAAAAACAACTTTAGGTGCTATTGTTTTAGGATTGACTTTTGCCGGATGCAACAGCAAGGCCATAAAGCAAAATGAAGAAAAAGGATTTATAAAACTTGAAGAAGGATTAATAAAACACAATGAGAATGAGAAAAAATCAGAAATTCATTCTTATGAAGAAGAAATAAAATATATTCTTAATCTGAAGAAAATTGAAATCTGGAAAGAAAATTGTGAAGACTATATGGGACTTCACAGATTGATTAAAGAAAGAAGAAATCCTCTGGAAATAATATCCAAAATAAGATATATTAATGGTAAATATTGTATAGATATTGTTAATAAGCATAAAAAAGTATGTTCTGAAACATTTGATAAAGGGAGAACTGAAATGCATAATCAGATAATTGAGGGAATTGGCCTTAATTCCATTGTAAATTCTGTTTTTAGTGAAGGCCTTGCCGGAATGATTTTAAAAGGAGAATATGGAAAAGCCGAAAATATGATAGAAACTGGGTTGTCAAGAAGTAGGGATATGAATCGTGAATTTGTGAATTCTATATTAATGAACTATCCTGAAACAATGCCTGATTCCATTCCAGAAAAAATAAAAGAAACATTTAAAGAAGAATCAGATAAAATCGGAAAATTTCTGGCAGTAGAAGGATATACTTTCTGATAAAAAAGAAGAAGATGGGACTTACTAATATAATAAAAACAAGTTTAACCACAATTATTCTAGGATTGGCTTTTAGTGGATGTAAATGTGATGCACCAAAATGGACTGAAAAATTAGCAAAATCTCACCATAGTACTGAGAAAAAATTAATCTTTTCTTCTGAAAAAGAGATGATAAATGAAATAAATAGGGTAGCAGTTGAAATCTGGACAGAAACTTGCGAGGACTATGTTGAGCTTCATGATTTGATTAAGTATGAAAGACCTGCTTATGAAATAGAATGGAAACTGGATCAGATTAAATGGGAATACTCTTTAAAAGCATCTGAAGAATACAAAGAAGTATGTTCTGAAGCCCGCAAAAATGGCAAACCTGAAATAGCTGATTCAATATCTAAAGTAATAGAACGTAATTCCAATATAAATTCTAATTTTTGTTGTTTTCTTAATACCCTTATCCAGTTAGGAGCATACACCATAGCAGAAGATTTTTTAGAGGATAAGCTGATGGAAACCAAGTATGTAATGCGCGAATTTGTTGACTCAACATTAGTAAAATACAAAGAACAATTACCAGACTCCCTTTCAGAAGAGATAAAAAGAACATATGAGAAAGGTTCAGAAAAAATTAACTTAATTTTGATAAGAGAGGGACATTTAATATAAAAAAATAGATTTTTCTTTTAAGAATATTTTTTCCTTCAAACCCCAATCAACTCTTCAAAACTCAATCCCAATAATTTAGCCTTTTCATATTCAAAGACAAAACTCTTGTCTGTTTCCTTTAGGTCTTCTAATGTTAAGAAAATCCAGTCTTTATTCTTATTGTCCTTGTTGGTGAACTTTACAGCCACCCACGGCTCAACTCCGAAGATATTTGCGAACTGCCTGAGTTCATTTACCTCTTTTCTCGTTAAATACTTATTATTGGACTTTGTAGTCTTGCATTCAATCGCTATTTTTTTAATATTATTTCCTGCCAGAATATCCGGAGAGGGATATTTCATACTTCCGGAACCTGCTATCCTTACAGCCATCCACCCGTTATTATTAAACTTATGGACTAATTCTCTTTCTGCATCAATACCTTTTGACTTTCTCGACATTTTCTAAAACTTTTGTTTTTGGAAATGCTCAGGAACCTTTGTTCCCGACATTTTTTTATTGCCTTATCCAGAAACTCCATCCTGGGGTTGAAAATAAATGCATTATGCCTGTCAAAATACCCGCACCTGAATTTATTTAATTCCATCTGAGTTCTTTTGGCAAGCATCAAAGCATAGAAATAAACCTGTGTTGAGGCATATTTCTCCCTGTGGGCATTAGGCTTGTAGTCCCATATCTCTATCTTATCATCATTCACTCTTAATAAATCAATATGGCCTGACAAAACCTCGTCCGTATTAAATATATTCTCAAAATTATTCATCTCCACAGGCTTTATCCATATAGGAACCTCAACACCTATTGTATTTTTATCATGCTGAAGCATAAAAACCTGGACATTGCTGTGGGCTGTCTGGTAATTATTCCATTTCAGGCCTTTCTCTGCCCATTTACATATATCATGAGTCCTCAATGATTTTGCCCTTATCCCTAAATCCAGTTTTAACTTGCTTGACCTCGGCCCTTTATTGAAATGCTCATCCGGGCAGTCATCAAATATATTTTCAAGATAATCCTTTAGTTCAGAAAAACCATTCTCGCATAATTTATTTGTTTTCGCAGAATGTATCCTGTAATGGTAAAACCACCCGTGGGCAAAAGATTTGTGTTTTATCATATTTTTATTTTTGTTTTCTTGTTATATAAATTTTTCGTTGAAGAATTCAATCTTAAAATATATTTGATTAACTAAGATTATTCCTGCTCTCATTAATATTCTCTATACAGCTTTTTTTAAACTCCTGATCAAAAGAACATTGAAAATTTCTGACTTTACAATCTCTGTTACATGCATATTCAGGAAGCCATTCACATGTAGTTGTTACATCACCAAAAATATTCTTAGCTGAACAAATTTGACCTGAACATCCGCTAGTGTGACACTGAAAATCAAAAAATGCAATATTAAAAATAGGTAAAACAATTATTATAATAACCAATATTAAAATTACAATACCAACAATTAAAATAATATTTTTTTTGTTCATATTATTTTTACTTTTGAAAATATATAAATCTTTGTATTCTCTAATCAAAAAATCAAAACTCTTTACGGGTGACTACAAAAATAGAAAAATATTTAAATGTGGTCACCTTATATATATTATGTTCATAGAAAAAAGAAAAACCAGAACAGGTATTAAATATTATTTGGCTCATTCTTATAGAGATAAAGATAAGATAAAGAAAATAAGAAAATACTTAGGTAGAAATCTCTCTAAAAAAGAATTAATTAAAAAAAGAAAAGAAGCAGAAAAAGAGATTAAGAAAAAAATAAAAGAGATTAGAACTGAAGTATTTAATTTTTCCCTTAAGCCAGAAGAAATAAAAAAACTCAATAAACTCTCTGAAGTCGAAATATATCACTTAGATAAAAAAGACTGGAAGAGATTTACAGAAGATTTTGTTTATAACACAAATGCTATTGAAGGCTCCACGGTCAATCTAAATGAAGTAAAAACCATACTCCAAAAGAAACCAAAAATAAAAAACAGTGAAGAAAAAGAAACTCTGAATGTTGCTGAAGCAATAAAATTTATTAAAAATACAAATAAAACTTTGTCTTTATATCTTATAAAAGAAATTCATAAAATTTGTTTTAAAGGCTCTAAACCATTTGCAGGAGAATTTAGAGATAAAGAAGTAGTAATTAGAAATTCAAAAGGAGAAATAATCCATCACAGTGTTTCTTCAGATAACATAGAAGGGTATATGAAAGAAATTATTGAATGGTATAAAGAGAATAAAAATAATTTTAACCCAATAGTCTTAGCTTCAATTATCCATAATCAATTTGAGCATATTCATCCTTTTGAAGATGGAAATGGCCGAGTTGGAAGACTTTTATTGAATTTTGTTCTATTGAGGAATAATTATCCCCCAATTAATATTTATCTAGAAGATAGAAAAGAATATTATGATTGTTTAAAGCAATATTCTGATAAACAAAAAATTAAACCAACTGTTAAATTTTTAATAAAACAATACAAAAAAACATTAGATAAGGTGACCACATAAAAATAAATAGTTAATAATTGTAGTCACTTTTTTAAAAATACATATTATTTTATATTTTAATCAAGCAAGAATATCCTCAATATTGGAATCCTTGGTAAAAAGGAATGTCCTTTTTATATTTCTTGTAGTTCTTGTATACTCCCTTAATTTCCTTAGGTCCTTAACAGGAATTATATGTATATCACCTTCAGGAGACTCTTTTATGCTTTTCCTTAAGCTATTGTTTGTTTTTATCTCTATCTTTGTTTCTTTTGGGAACCTTGATTCATACACTAATTTTTCTATATGGTATTTTGCCTTATCACCCTTTCTTTTCGTGGATATTACCCATATGTTTATAGTGCCTTTCCAGTTCATATACAGCTTAAGGGCAGTGAGCATGGCAAGGTCAAAGTCCCTTTTTTCATATACCATTTTATGTATTAAGTCATCAGTCAGCCATATATGGATATCTTTCTGTGACCCAAGGCCCAGTTCCTCATTCTTGTCAAAAAACATAAGACCGACATCAACTTCCTGAATAGTATTGTATATTTTCTCAAGTTCTTTTTTTGTAAAATTGTCAGGGCCTGCAGGTATTAATAATATGTTGGGGTGGAAAAACTGGCCTTCTATTGTCTCAAGGGCAATGCATATTCCCTCCATGTAATTTTCCGAGGAAACATGGGCATATGAGCTGAATATTCCCTGCTGGCTGAATTTCTTTACAAGTTCAGGCATTTCCTTAAGCTCCTTTTTCTTCTTTTTTTCATCTAATTTCTCCTTATCTACTGTCAAATCCTCTTCAAGCTCCATTCCTAAAACAGATATTATGCCGTTGGGATAAATAATTGACTTTATAAGAGGATATGTCCCAAGTATTTTCTCTGATGTTGTTGCAGGAAGCAGTATGCTCGGCTTCCATATATGCTTCTTTGACTCATCTAAAAAAGTTACTTCTTTTGCAGCCCATTCAGACAGGGCAGAAAACAAGCCTGACCTTACAAATCCTTTTTTTATATGAAGATGCCTCTTTACTAAAGCAAGATAAGTAATGAAAAGTGCCATTAATGCTATAGTTCCAGCCATGACATTAAGCGAAAACATTATGATTGTAGAGCCAAAAACACCATACAATGGTATTATCCTCGGCACCTTGAATGTCGGCCTGTAACTCGGCAGGTTTAAAGACTGCTCTATAAATACTACAAGATTAATCATGATATAAGTAATCAGAAAAAACATAGTTATGACGGGAGCAACTGTATTAATAGAGCCTACAAGCAGTATGGGTAGTATTATAATTGATGAAAAGAAAACAGCATTTCTTGGCTCTCCTTTGTCGGTTTTCCTTGCAAGTGTTTTTGAAGGAATTATCCTGTTCTCAGCAAGCGCCTGTAATACTCTTGTTGAAGCAATCCATGTTGTTAAAGCACTTGAAAATGTGGCTGCTAAAATACCAAATAATACCAGGGAGGGAACTGAAGAATAAAACAGAATTGCCAAATTATTATTCACTAATTCAGAAGGGTCTGCCACCTGGCCAAACCAGAGGATAATTATCAGATATATAACTGTGGTCACAGCGAGAGCAGACAACACCCCTTTTGGAATCTGTTTTTTGGGGTCAGTTAATTCTCCTGAAAGCCCTATTCCGGCCATTAATCCTGTAGCTGCAGGAAAAAACAGGGCAAACAAAGGCCAGAAGTTAGTCTTCATAGCCTGAATATTAAAAAAAGGAACTATTGCCCCATGGCTCCACCAGCTTCCGCCTGAAAGAACTGAAACCAAAGAGACCAGTATTAAAAGAAAAACCAGGAACTGGGCCCTTATGGCAAAGGATGTGCTTATGAATGTTGTAAGGAAAATAATAATAAAAAGGGCCAATAGAACATATATTCTCGGATGCATAGGAAAGATAACGCGCCATGTTTCAATAAAACCAAATAAATAAATACCCACTGAAAACACCTGCGCCAGAAACAAAGGTATGCCCACACTGCCCCCTATTTCTATACCTAATGTTGTTGATAATATAGAGAAAGCGCCTCCGCCGCCCATTTTTATGTTAGTCGTAATAGAACTTAATGATAAGCCTGTGGCAAATGTTATGGAAACAGCCAATAATAAAACTGCAATGCTGCCCACTATCCCTATAGAGCCAACTATGTAGCCAAGCCTTAAGAAAAGAATCACACCTATGATGCTGAGAAAGGTGGGGATAAAAACCCCCCTGAAAGAGCCGAATGTCCTTGAGCCTGTTGTGGGATACATTAAAAACCTCTTTTTAATTTAACTATAGAAATAATTAAAACCTTAATATAAATATTTTTTGTTAATAAGAGTACAAATATATTATTCCAATAATGTCTGCTTTAGTTTTTTGCCTGAATCTTCCTAAAAAAATTAATAAAAAACAGAACACTTGCAATTGAAACAATTATGCCTCCATTTATATCTCCTCTATTAAAATAATGAAAGGTAGCAAATAGAAAAGCAATAGCTGAAACTAACCCTGGGTAAGGCCCAAAAAACCAAGATTGTTTCTTTTTCATATACTTACATTAATTATTGAATAATATAAACATTTCGATAAGGCAGAATAAAATTGAATATAATTGTTATTATGTGTTTTTCTACAAGAAAAATGCCGAAGCGAAGCATAAATACAGTATGAAGCAGGAGACGGTTTTAACTGATTAAATAAAACTCATATAAATAAGCCATGCGCCAAGTAGAATTAAGAAGATGGCACTAAGCCATTGTTTCTTTTTGAATCTCTGCGCTTGCTTATGTATAATCCCGGGAAAGCCTATTTTTGAAATACCTTTAAGTAAAGTTGACCAACCTAAAATAGTAATTACTACTTCCCAGCTTACAACCCAGACATTATGCAAAATTATGGTGACCAGTCCCATCAAGAAAGTAATATAACCGGTAGATATAACAAATGCTTTATCGTCAGTCATCTCTATAGTCCTACCTAATTGTTTTGTTATGATGAACAAAGAACCAAAAACAATAAAGAAACTGCCCCAAAGCCTTGCGAAAAAAATTGTGAGTTCCATAGTTTTTATTTAATGATTAAAGTATATAATGTTTTCGGTTAAAAAGGCTTAGAGTAATATTGCACTTAATTCCTGTCATATTTATTTTTAGAGCTGAACTAAATCCATTGAACTGAGAAAAACGAAAGCTTTATATAATATTTTATAATATTTTATTATAAATTATAATAAATAATAAGGTGAATATAAAATGGTACAAGCTATTGTGAACTTAGGAGAACGTGAAGATAGATTATTGACTATAGTTAAAGGTAAGTTTGGATTGAAAAATAAATCTGAAGCTGTTAATTTTGTAATAGATCAATATGGTGATGAACTTCTTGAACCTGAACTTAGACCTGAGTATAAAGAAGAATTATTAAAAATAGACAAAGGAAAATTCAAAAGGTTTAATAGTATTAATGATTTAAGAAAGGAAATAGAAAATGTATAGTTGGAAAAGAAGTGAAAAGTTAATCAAAATTCTAAAGAAGTTGTTTAAGAAAGATAAGAGAAGATATGAAACTACGCTTAATAAGATTAATGAAATTATCAGCAGTGAGAACCCAAATCGATATAAAAATTTGTGTTATGATCTTAAAGAATTTAAGGGAGTTCATATCGATTCTCATTTTGTTCTCACCTTCAAAGTAGATGAAAATAATAAAATAATTAAATTTGAAGATCTACAGCATCATGATGTGATCTACAGAAGGAAAAAGAAATAATTATTTTTCTCGTATTGATTAATAAACTTTTTCACTCTAATATATATACTTTTTTAAACTCAAAGGCTTTCTTTATTGAAAATGGCAATAAATCCATCAAGAGAAGAATGGAAAACTTATAAAAATGTTTTTTCAAAGTTTAGTATAAGGCTTTTAGATAAATTAATCTCTGAAGATGTTTTCAAAGGTTTGGAATCACCAATAAACATAGGAAAAGAAGCCAACATATTCACAGCATTAACAAAAAAAAATAAAAGGGTTGTAGTTAAAATTTATAGATTAGAAAGCTGTAATTTTAATAAGATGTATGAGTATATTGTTCAGGACACGCGTTATTCAAATATAAAAAAGAATAAGAGAAACATAGTTTTTAAATGGACACAAAGGGAATATAAAAACCTGATGAAAGCAAGGGAAGTGATTAAAGTTCCCACCCCGCTGGCAGTAAAGGAGAATATTCTGGTTATGGAATTCATCGGCACTAAAGAGCCGGCGCCTATGCTGAAAGATAAAGAGCCAAAAAATCCTGAAAAGTTTTTTAATGACATAATTGAAAATATGAGAAAATTATATAAAACAGGGATTATTCACGGGGACCTGTCCAAATTTAATATCCTGAACCATAATGAAAAGCCTGTGTTCATTGATTTTTCACAGGCAACATTAAAGGAATCATTCAATGCAGAGTATTTGCTGAAAAGAGATATTAAAAATGTGAGTGGTTATTTTTCAGGGTTTTTCGAGATAAATGAGGAAAATATACTAAAAAAGATAAAAGGCTCATAAAAATTTAAAAACAATGCTCTTTTTCATAATAAAATGGAATATGAATACATACTGAAAATACCTAAAGGAAGGATTGCTGTGCTAATAGGTAAGGAGGGGGAAATAAAGAAAGAAATAGAGTCAAACACAGATACAAGAATGGATATAGACTCAAAAAATGGTGAAGTAAAGGTAATGGGAGAAGACCCTTTAAAACTATATATAACAAGAAAGATAATAAAAGCCATAAGCAGGGGCTTTAATCCAAAAACAGCACAATTGCTCCTGAAGCCAGATTACATATTAAGGATTATCTCGCTGGATGAGTTCATAAAAAATAAAAACCACAGGAAACGGCTCAAAGGAAGGGTTATAGGAAAAGAAGGCAAGGCAAGGAAAACAATTGAAGAACTGACTGACTGCAATATGTGTGTATATGGAAAAACCATTTCAATTATAGGCTTTGTCGAGGATGTTGAGACAGCCGCAAGGGCAGTTATACTTTTATTGGAAGGAAGCCCGCATTCAAATATATTCAGGTTTCTTGAGAAAAAAAAGAAAGACAAGATCGGTGAAAGGCTTAAAAGAGAATAGGATATTAACCCAAACATTTATAAACCCTTAGATTTCACAGAAATATATTAAGAAAATATGAGTGAGAGAGCACTGGTAACAACATATACTTTTCGCTTTTTCTATTAAATCATATTATATAAATAAATATTGTGAGGTAATTAAATATGAATACATTTGAAAATCTTAATTTAAGCGAACAACTAAAAGAATCAATTAACAGATTAGGTTTTACAGAACCTACACAAATCCAAAGAGAGTCTATCCCTTTAATATTAAAAGGTAAAGATGTTATAGGAGAATCTGCCACAGGCAGTGGTAAAACACTGGCTTTTGGTGCAGGAATTATTAAAAATTGTAATCCTGATGGAGGAATTCAGGCAATTGTTTTAGTGCCAACAAGAGAACTGGCTGAACAAGTAAAAGATGAAATGATTAAAATTTCTTATAACAAACCAATTAAAATTCTGGCAGTTTATGGCGGGGTTTCCATTAATCCGCAAATTGAAAAGTTAAGGAAAACCGAGGTTGTTATTGCAACTCCCGGCAGATTACTGGATCATCTAAACAGGCATACTATCAACACCTCTAAAGTAAAAATTATGGTATTGGATGAAGCTGACAGGATGGTTGAAATGGGCTTTATTGAAGATGTTGAGCGAATTATTAAATCGTGCCCTAAGGACAGGCAAACATTGGTATTTTCAGCAACCATATACGGGCCTACAAAAAGAATTGCACAAAAATACATGAAAAACCCTGAAACAATAGAAGCTACAAAGATGGTTGACCCGTCTAAACTAAAACAAACATATTATGATGTTCCCCCGAAATTAAAAAAAGAATTATTGGTCCACTTATTAAAAAAAGAAGATTCTGATTTGGTTATGGTCTTCTGCAACACCAGAAGAATAACAGATATAGTCGACAGGGTTCTTAAAGCTAACGGCATTAAATCAGCTACGATTCACGGAGGGTTAAATCAGTCAAAAAGATTAAAAACAATTGAGCTGTTCCATAAAGGCAAATTTAGGGTTTTAGTCTGCACAGATGTTGCTGCCCGGGGATTACATATAGAGGGAGTAACACATATCTATAATTTTGACATACCTAAAGAACCTGGGGATTATGTGCATAGGATCGGCAGGACGGCAAGAGCAGGCAAGAAAGGCCTAGTTATTAATATTCTATCCTCTAATGATTATAAACTCTTTTCCAGATTAAAGATGGCTTATGGGGAATTTGATATTCAGAAAGAAGAGAGGCCTTATCTAACTCCTATAACAAAAAGTGAAAAGAATTATTCAAGAGGAAAAGGTAATTTTAGAAAAGGTTATCGAAGAAAAAACACCAACAAATATGGAAGATCATCTTCAAGAAATAATACTAATAGACATGGAAAATCTTCTTCAAAAAATCCAAGATTCAAATCCCGAAGAAACTTTAAAAGGAAATATAATTAATTTGTTTAGATATTTTTCTTGAGGGAGTTTAATTGTTGTTATATTTCCTGTAAGGCTGAATTTTAGTGCAACGTTCCGAAGGGAAATTTCAGAGTTAAGTTTTCACGATAATAAATAACGACCGCAGAAGACTATATCATGAAAATCAGAGATTTTCAGGATGCCAAAAATGTTCCATTTTTGAGCATGTCCGTTAGGACTGAGGGGGAGTTCGATTAAATATAAAATTAATCACTTTCTTTTCTTATTTTTAAGAAATCGTCTAATTAAATATACAGGAGATATTATGATTAATGAAACAAAAAATGAAATTATAATGGGTACTATCATTTCTAATCCCTGCCAGTTTCCCCACATACCCACATTAATTGATCCTTTGTAAAATATACCTAAGAATATAAAAAACCATAATAATATTATTAAAATTATATCTAAACGATTGTATGCTTTTTTTAGATATGTTTTTATTTCATTTAACATTTTAAACATTTAGTATTCATTGATTATAAATTTTTTGGTAAAAATGGAATAAATTAAACATTTGAACTCCCCCCCTTTGCTTCTTCCATAAAAATCAAGATTTTTAGGGTCCCAGAAATCTTTGATTTCTGAAGATAACGAAGGCACCTATCTAAAAGATTCGAGGTTTGCCGACGGAGGAGACAGTAAGAAAATTTTGGCTAATCGGTGTTATATGACCGACCCATACGAAGTATGGGGAGGGTAAGTCGCGAACATTAAAATTTCTTTTTGTAATTTTAACCATAAGGTTGTGAGCGATTTCATATAACAATCTATATGCGAAAAAGGGGGAATTCGGGGTTTTTAGGGCTTTAGATGTTGGAATTTCATTATTTGATGTAGAAAAACTGTCTTTTTTAAACAGTGATGAAAATAAATATTATGGAATCTTGAAGATTTTTGATTGTTTTGCATCTTTAACAGAGATTTTTCGATTTTTTTGGGATTAGGTTTTTTAAGGAGTAGAATAAATATACATTAATGGCAGTTGATGTAATTTATAATATGAAGAGGGAAATGCTTAGGAGAAAGCTATCGCCAAAAACAGTAAAGACATATCTTCAGTATGTTAAGTTATTTCTTTTAGCTAATAAAGATAAGGCTCCAAAAGAGTTCTCAAAAAAAGATGTTCGTGAATTTCTTTATAAGATGGAAGAGAAAAATGTTTCGGGAAGCACGCTTAATGTTGCACATAATGCACTAAGATTTATGATGATTGATGTATTGCATAAAGCGTGCTATCTAAAGATTCGCTATGCTAAAACACCTGTCCGAAAACCAGAATATTTAACAAAAAAAGAAATTAAAAAGATTTTAAATGTAATTACCAATAAAAAACACAAACTCCTTGTTTCTCTGATGTACGGAGCAGGCCTTAGAGTAGGAGAAGTGACAAGATTAAAAGTATCTGATTTTTCATTTGAAGAAAATATTGGTTGGGTGAGAGCTGGAAAGGGGAACAAAGACAGGCCTTTTATTATTCCTCAAAAAATCAAAGAAGAAATAAAAAAACTATGTGAACAAGAAAGAACATGGCTTTTTCCGGGAAGAAAAGGGGCACTGACTATTAAATCAGTACAGGTAATGGTTGAAAAAGCCGGAAAGAAAGCAAAAATCAAAAAACACATTCATCCACACATGTTCAGGCACTCGTTTACAACACATTTGCTCGAATCTGGGATAGATGTAACATCAGTACAAAGTCTTTTAGGGCATATTAGACCAGAAACAACTCTTGGATATTCACATACATTAAGACCGAAAATGATAGCGATAAAAAGCCCCCTAGACTAGTTTTTCTTTCTATTTGGTTTATTAATAAAGCTTATTAATAAAGCTATATATATAGAAAAGTTTATTAATCTCTTATTTTTTAGGAAATGGTTGAAAATGGCAGATAATCGGGTTCATGCAAAAGAGCTGGCAAAACACCAGAGGGAGATAAGCGTTGCTGAGTTCTTTGAGAAAAACAGGCATCTTCTTGGATTTGATAATCCTAAAAAGGCTTTACTGACAACAATAAAAGAGGCAGTTGATAATGCTTTGGATGCATGCGAGGAGGCAAGGATACTGCCTGAGGTAAATGTTGAAGTAATTGACATGGGAAACAGCCGGTTCAGGGTTATTGTCGAGGACAACGGTCCGGGAATCATAAGAAGCCAGATACCCAAGATTTTCGCAAAATTACTCTATGGCTCCAAGTTTCACAGGTTATCCCAGAGCAGGGGGCAGCAGGGAATAGGGATTTCTGCCTCTGTAATGTATTCCCAGCTTACAACAGGAAAAGCAGTTAAAATTATGAGCAAAACAGACTCAAATGGTGAAGCCCACTACTATGAATTAAAGATAGACACAAAGAAGAACAAGCCTGAGATAATCGTGGATGAAACAAGGCCATGGGAAAACAAAGAGCACGGGACAAGGATAGAACTAGACCTGGAAGCAGAATACAAGAAAGGCTCCACAAGCATAGATGAATACTTAAAGGAAACAGGAATAATAAATCCTCATGTCACGCTCATATATGTGAATCCTGAATCAAAGCAGATAATTTTTCCAAGGGCAGTTGAAGAGCTTCCAAAAGAGCCAAAAGAAATCAAGCCCCACCCATACGGTGTTGAACTGGGGGCATTGATGAAGATGATGAAGTTCTCGGAATACAAGAACTTAAATAAATTCTTAAAAAATGAATTCTCTAAAGTCGGCTCAGAAACTGTAAAAAAAATATGTGAAGAAGCCCTTATAGACCCTTCTGAAAGATTAAAAAACATAAGAAGGGAAGAGGCTGAAAAACTAATACAGGCTATTAAAAAAACCAAAATAATAGCTCCCTCAACAGACTGCTTAAGCCCAATAGGCGAAGAGCCACTGGAAAAGGGATTGAGAAAAGGCATAAATGCTGAATTCTATTGTTCTGTAAGCCGAAGTCCTAATGTTTACAGGGGAAACCCTTTCCAGATAGAAGTGGCACTGGCTTATGGCGGAGAGCTGGAAAAAGAAGGAAAAGCAGAGATAATGAGATTCGCAAACAAAGTCCCCTTGCTTTACCAGAAAAGCGCATGTGCCATAACCAAGGCTGTGAAAGAGGTAAAATGGAGAAGCTACAGGTTAAAGCAATCAAATAATTCCATACCTGACGGCCCATTAACTATTATTGTCCATATGGCTTCTGTATGGGTTCCGTTCACTTCAGAATCAAAAGAGGCTATTGCCCATTATCCGCAGATAATTGACGAAATTAAGCTTGCACTGCAGGAAGCAGGAAGAAAACTAAAGGTTTACCTTTCAAAAAAACAAAGAATAGGAAAAGAAATCAAGAAAAGAAGTTTGATAGAAAAATACATGCCCCATGTTGCAGAAGCACTGCAGGATATACTGGGATTGAGTGATACAGAAAAAAAGCAGCTCATAGATGACCTAAAGATTGTGCTGGAAAAAGACAGGGGAAAAATCGATGATATTGAATTTGACAAAGATAAAAATGCTGATTACAGCGACACATGGGCTCTTAATAAAGAGAATGAAGAAGAAAATGAAAACAAGGATGAAGATGAATACAATGATGAAGAAGAAAATGAAAACAAGATGGAATAAAAATGAACGATGTAAAAAATGAGATAAAGGACATTGTAAAAAGGGTTTATGATAAAATCAAAGTCAGGAAAAAGCCAAGCCTTGAAATGCCTATAAGGTCATTATCTAATGTAAGATATGACCAAGATGAAGGGTTTTTCATGCTAAAAGGCAGTAAAAAGAAAAGGACCTTGACTGCAAATACAGTAAAGACCTTTGCCCAGACTCTGAAAATGATGGACCTTTCAAACAATCTAATCAAGGATGATGACATGGCCACTAAAAGAGAGGCTTATTATGTAAGCAAGAACTGGGACGAGGCAAGATTCAATGAGCAAAGCGAATCTGATACTGTGATGGATGATGTCGAAGCCATGCTCATGGTCAACAGGGAGCAGATGGGCTTTGTGCCTGAAGAAAAAGGAGGAGATATAGCAGGTTCTTTAATAGTCATAGACCAGGACCCTGAAACAGGAAAAGAAATAAAAATAGACTGCACTAAATTCGGCTCAGGGGCTTATTCTGTTCCAAGCAGTGTAGAACATCTTAAATTTGAAACAAAGGCTGATTTTATATTAGCCATAGAAACAGCAGGTATGTTTCAAAGGCTGGTGAAACATAAATACTGGAAAAAAGCCAACTGTATTTTAATCAGTTTGGGTGGTGTTCCAACAAGGGCAACAAGAAGGTTTATCCGTAGGCTGAGTGATGAAAAAAAGCTGAAAGTTTATGTTTTTACAGACGGAGACCCTTATGGGTGGCTTAACATCTACAGGACTTTGAAAGTAGGCTCGGGAAATGCAGCCCACATAAATGAATATTTCTGCGTCCCCAATGCAACCCTTATCGGGATTACCCCGCAGGATATTGAGGATTATAAATTACCAACACATCCTTTAAAAGATATAGACATAAAAAGAATCAAAGACGGCTTAAAGAATGATCCTTTTGTAAAAGAGCACAGGGAATGGCAGAAAGCCCTGAAGCAGGCTAAAGAAATGAAGAAAAGGGCTGAGCAGCAGGCTCTTGCAAAATGGGGATTAAATTATGTTATTTCTGATTATCTTCCTAAGAAATTAAAGAATAAAGATTCATGGCTGCCTTGATTTCTATAAATAATAAATACTACTTATACTATTGATAATTAATTATTCTTATTTTATAACCTTTAATTCAACATCAGGCCTTACGGTTTCCTTGTAGCCCACACCACAAGCCTTCATTAGATAATCATTTATAACTTCACAGCTGTTTTTGTAATTGCTGTCCCATTTTTCTTGTGTTTTCTTAATAAATTTATCAGGGTTTATTCCCAAACGCTCTGCCTCTAATGTTAATCTCTGTTTAGTTGGCCCATATGCTTTCAAAGGACCTATGTGTATTTTCAGGGAAAAATTCTTTATCTTTTTGTCCATATCAGTAAGATATTTTTTCAATGTCTCCGGATTAGGATTATAAGCCTGAGGATATATATCAAGCCCTGCATTTAATATTTTTCTCAGAGAATATTCCTGGTCTTCGAGTGTGGTCAAAGCTTGGACATTGTCCTGTACGTTCTGCTCATCACACCCTTTCAAAGCAGTTAATACCTTTATTTCAAACCGGGATAATTTCTCAAGGATATTTTTCTCATAAATGCCTTCTTTTTCAAATTTGTCTACCACTATTCCTGTTGAAAGGTTTGTGTCTAACTGGCCTACAAAATCAAGTCCTTTTTTATCAATCTTTCTCCATAATTCAAGAAGGTAATCCAGCGCTATCATCGGCTCTCCGCCTGAAAACCTCAAAACCCTTATGTCCATATCGGTGTCTGCTTGTTCTTTGTATATTTCTTTTACTCTTTCTCTGTTGGCTATGGCGCTTTCAATATAATCTCCTATACTTAAATAAGCCTTTCCTGTGCAGGGTTTGCCGTCATTGCTTTTATTGTCAACATAACAATACCAGCATCCTCCTGTAGCATTTCCGTCATGAAAATTACATCCTGCCACCTGGATAATCTGGGGGGGATTATAATCCAGAATATTCTTCATTTTAAACCTTTTTGTGTGCTTATACCATAAAGGGAAATCAAACTCATGTTTTTTAACAAAATCCTCTATTTCTTTGTCTGTTTTTTCAGAAACATCAAAAAAATCTCTTTTATATTTTTTACGTGCTAGGGGGTCTGCCTCTTTAACATTGAACTTAAACCTGAAAACATGCTCCCCTGTATTTATATTGGGCATTACATCAATGACCTTTGAAGTATCTTTTCCCTGTAATGTGCCTGAATAATCAACAACAAGAATCTTATCATTTTTTACCACTGTTTTTCTTAACTCTAAAGCCCTTTTTATCGGATCTACTTTCATAACAACACCCCCGAAAAAAACCCGCCCCCTCTTTTCAGAAATAATGAATTTAATTATTGTAAATACAAATAATATAAAAATCTTTGTTTTTTGTTTTTAAAAAAAGGAAATGAGAAAAAACCACAATATTTATTAATTTGTTCTCTTATTAGTATTTATAGCGGGGTTTATTTATTATTAATCATAGGTTATTGATAATATAAGTTTTGTTGTTGGGGGTAAAATGGCAAAGATAATCTTTTTAGGAACAAGCGGAGACTCTATAGTTACAGGAAAACAATTAAGGGCTTCAGGAGGAATTATTTTTAATTACAATAATATGCAGTTTCACATAGACCCTGGTCCGGGGGCTCTGGTAAGGGCGCAGCAATATGGAATAAATATAAGAGAAACTACTGCAATACTCGCAAGCCATAACCACACAAACCATGCTTCTTCTGTAAATGCCTTAATCAGCGGAATGACTTTGAACGGAATGGACAAGAAAGGAATTCTGATAGCCAATAAGGGAATAACTGAAGGGAAAAACAGCTTTGTCACAGAATACAACCAGACTTTACTGGAAAGGGTAATAAATATGGACGGGGTTGCAAAAGTAGGGATAAATAATATTGATATTGTCAAGACGCCTGTAATAAACCATGCAGGCAACGGCTTTAAGATTACAACGCCTGAGTTTATCTTATCATATACTTCAGATACTGAAAACGGCGTTGAGCTGAAAAAGGCGCATGAAGACTCAAACATCATAATAATCAACTGCAAGCACCCTTCAGGCGTATCCCAGGAAGGACATATGAATGTGGATGATGTCATTGATTTCCTGAAAGCAACAAAGCCCAGCCTTGGAATAATAACCCATTTCGGAATAAAAATGATACAAAAGAATCCCCTTGATGAAACAAGGATTATACAAAGAGAATCAAAAGTCCAGATAATAGCAGCCAAGGACGGCATGGAGATAAACCCCAAGGATTATTCTGCTTCTTTAAAACAAAAGAAACTCAAGAGTTATTAGTTTTTTAATCCAGATAAAAAATTAATTCTTTAAAATCCCAGAATTTCTTTCAAGTCATATAAGGAATAAATCTTAACTGAGGGATTTACATTAGAAAATTTGTATTTATTATCTTCCCTTATTAAAAGAACATCAAGCACATCTGCATTTTTTGCAGCTTCCACATCTTCCTTAGCATTTCCCACATACATGGCTTTGGATTTATCCACACCCAGTATATTCAGGCAGGATTCCAATCCATGAGGATGGGGCTTTGGCTTTATCCCGTTTGAAGCCTGCGCAATTATTATGCCATCAAAATCACCTTCCCCCAGCATACCAATCTCAAGGGAGGCTATATTATTTTCTGCAGCAGTAACTATTCCTGTTTTGTATTTTTTTTTCCTTAATTCTTCTATAAAAACAATATCACTATATGGTTTTGTAAATTTTTCTCTTATATTCGGAGTATCATATTCCCTGAATTTGTCCCAGAATAATTTACTGTCTACTCTGAATTTTTCACGTATCATCTCATCCCTGTTGGACTCAAACCAACACATATCAATGTCTTCATCTTTTGGATTGGTGATTCCAAATTCACGTAATGTCTCTCTAAATGCATAATGAATATGACTCATATTAGTATGCACAAGCGTCCCGTCCAGATCAAAGATTACTGCTTCATATTTCATAATTTAAAGAATTAATAATAAATATAAAAATATTTCGGAGTTAAATATATATTAATTTACAGCAAAAAAACAATAAAATAACCTACCAAACAACCTAATGTGACAAAGGGCATTGCAGGGTAATAATGCTTCTTTTTTGAATAAAGAAATAATAAGAACAAAGCCAGGGTTGTAGTAAAAGTTATTATTGAGGTCTGTAAAAAGGCTGCACCTTTAGTCAGACCATTCATTATCAGGCTCTCCATCACTGCCCCGGAGAATATCAAAGGGAATGCAATATCCCCCCCGCCAAGGATTGCAATATTTGCTTTTGTTTTTATGGTTTTTTCTGCTTTATCTTCTCTCAAGACAGCTTTTGTTTTGGATTTTAATTTTCCTATTTTGCCTTTTGAATAAGGTATCATCAGTCCGGGAAATATGCTGTTTTCAAACTGAAACTTAGCCATTTTTACCATATGTTTTGATTTCCATACTGCAAACATATCATAAACAGAAATAACTAAAAGAAGGACAAAAGCCCAGAAAACACTGAACAAAGGGACTATCAGAACAGCAATCCCTGAATATATGAGAACCTCGGTTATATTGTGCAGAAGAACACTGCTGAACCTTGAAATCTTCAGGAAAGCCAGCACTAATGCTGTTCCCCAGATTACGTATTTGTTCTTAAACAAAACACCCAATGATATTGATAGTGTAAGAAAAACTGCAAGGAAAAACCACCCTCTCCAAACCATTGTCTTGTTAAACCTTATAATCATAAGTATCAATAATGTTCCTATTGCAACAGCCCCCAATATATAAAGCAGTGAGGAATATCCCTCAACATTGGGTCTATCGCCTATTGCTGTTTCATCGTGCCTGACAACTATTATTGTTTTATTATCAGGAGTAATCTCCTCGCCTATTTCAGCATCCCTGCTTATAAGAAATAATCCTGTGACCTGGGAAGCAACAAACAAAAAAAGCAGGAGTAATGTTATTCTAAGGTTATGTTTCATTGATAGTTTATTTATGTGGTTATTTATAAATTTTGTTTTGGTCATTTAATGTTCTCTAAAAACACGAAAACATTTATACATGTAAAAATGAAACATTTTTGAGCATAAATATTTTCTAAAAACACGAAAACATTTATACATGTAAAAATCAGGAAAAAAGATTTTTGAGCATAAATATTTTCTAAAAACACGAAAACATTTATATATATTAAAAATTAGATTATAATTAAAATGGCAGGACCTTACAGGGATTTGACAAGCAAGGAGATTCATGTCACAGAATATGAGATAGAGAATGAATCTTTTTTTCATCTTAAAAGCCTTTACAGAATGATATATAACTGGCTTATAGAGGAAAACTACCGTGACCCAAAAGACGGCGGAACCAAGTTTGAAAGGGTTTTTATGAAAAAAGTAAGCCCCACAGGAAATGAAGAAATACATTGGTGGTGGAGAGCACAAAAAACTCCTGAAGGAGCAAACAAAGACTACTGGGCTTATTTGTTTAAGATACGCTGTCAATTAATTGACCATAAAAAAGTGAAGCAAAAGATAAAAGGAAGAAATTATAAAATGGATACAGGCTCTTTCACAATATATTTCAATTCATATCTTATTCTTGACAAAAACAAAGAATGGGAAAAACATTCCTTTTTAAAACACCTTGATAACATTTACCGTACAAGAATCATAAGAAAAAAAATACTTTATCACGTAAATGAAGTCTACAGGGAAAGCTACAGGCTGAACAATGCAATAAGAAAATTCTTTGAGATGCAGACTCCGTTTGAGGTTCCAAGGACATTCACTCCTGAAAGAGGATATGCATATGAAGAAGGACCTAATACATTACCTGAAAGCAAAGGCCCCGGAAAGGAATTCTTTGAAGCAAATAAATAGACTTAAATATTAATCAATTCTTACTTATTTTTCACATTAAACCCTATCTGCTTTATTTCCTCTTTTGCCCTCTCGCATAATTCAACAGCTATGAGATAAGGCTCCCTCACCCTCACATTGGTGTTGTTCATTATCACTTCTATAATCTTGCTGTTTCCGTATTTATCCCTTTTCAATGATTTTAATTTATCCATTTCCCCTCTCTCAAAAATCTCTTCCTCTGATTTCTGGAGTTTCAAAAGCCTTATATACACCTGCATAAGCTGGTTTAAGAGCAATGCAGAATCCACATATTTATGTTTCCCTGGATGAAGAGTCTCCATAATATCCCCGAACCAGGAGCTTTTTATTTTTATTTTATCCCTTATCTTATTATTTCCACCATGTGCCTTGTCATATACCTGCCCGATTGCCTTGTTTACAGGCATGACATTGGTTTTTATGCCATTAATATACTTTTCAATTTTTTGCTGCTGTTCTTTGATATCCTTCCTGACAATTACCTCCTTGGGGTGTATTTTTTCATCAAGAATAACATATATTATTAATGTATAAAGAGCGATAATGCCTAAATTCAGGAAAACAATAACAAGGTTATCCATATCCATTAAAAAATTAATTTCTCTTGTCAGGGAATAAAACAAAACAAGCAGCAATAAAGGAATGGCCCAGAGGGCTTTCTTCATCTTCGGGTCGCCTTTATACAAAAAAACAAAAAGCACTACTGTAAGAACTGATGGAAAGAAAGCTGCTATAACATAAAATATCTCAGTATTTGTATGTGCAGCAATAGTAAAAACAAAAAAAAGAACTAAAAATAAATAAATAACAGAAGTTCTGTCAAAAATTTTCTTGATGAATCCTTTGTTTATAATCAAATCTTCTTCTTCCATCTTTTATAAATACATAAAAAATTAATAATAAACTATAAAAATGTTTTGCTGTTTTTTATTTTCAAGGTAAAAACCATAAGTTTTATAAATAGATAATTATTCCTCTGAAAAAACCCGAGTGAGAAGCGATTATAGGGTTTCAGATATGCTTCTTTTTAATAAGGGTTTTAATATGATGTAAAAATGGCTGAAGATAATAAAATACATAGAAAAACAAAAGAAGGAAAAGGATTCAAGCATTTAGTTAGAATAGGGGATACTGATTTAGACGGAAGTAAATATATAATCGAAGCACTGAGAAAAATAAAAGGAATCAACATGAGTTTCTCAAATGCCTTATGTAAGATTACTGATATAGACTCAAATAAAAAAGCAGGGGAGCTTTCTGATGAAGAAATTAAAAAAATAGATGATGCAGTCAAAAACCCTATAAAATATAATCTGCCTAGATGGCTTTATAACAGGAGAAAAGACTACAAAACAGGCAGTGATATGCATATAATAAAAGGAAAGCTTGATTTTGTAAAGGATGAAGACATACAGAGAATGAAGAAGATAAAAAGCTACAAGGGACTAAGGCACCAATGGGGGCTTACTGTAAGGGGGCAAAGAACAAGATCTAATTTCAGGAAAAGCAAAGCCAAAGGCTCAGGATTTAAAAGAAAAAAATAAAATAAATTATGTGATTCACTATGGGACAAGTAAAAATTACACAAATCCAAAAAAAGATTTGTGAAGTATGGAAGAAAAACTTCCAACTTTCAAAAAAAGAAATTTTTGAGTCCCAGTATTTTAAGAGGTAAAAAATGGGAGACCCAAAAAAAATCAGGAAAAAATACACAACCCCATCACACCCATGGCAGAGGTCTAATCTGGAGAATGAAGCCAGGCTTGTAAAAGAATACGGACTGATAAGAAAAAAAGAAGTATGGAAAGTTAATTCCCTGCTTAAGAAAATCAAGGCAGAAGTCAAAGAAATCGCTGCTTCTGAAGGAGAAAAGGCAGAGAAAGACAAAAACCTGCTACTCAAAAAACTTAAAAGCTGGGGACTGTTAAAGCCTGAACAGGG
This sequence comes from Candidatus Woesearchaeota archaeon, assembly GCA_016928115.1. Classification (GTDB taxonomy): domain Archaea; phylum Nanobdellota; class Nanobdellia; order Woesearchaeales; family UBA9642; genus JAFGLI01. The sequence goes on from JAFGLI010000006.1 coordinate 55,040, forward strand.
AATTGATGATGTGCTTGTTCTCGAAACAAAGGATTTAATGGAAAGACGTTTACAGACACTGGTTTTCAAAAAAGGAATGTCCAAATCAATAGACCAAGCAAGACAATTCATAGTCCACGGCCATATTAAAGTCGGGGACAAAAAAATGAATACTCCGTCATACATGGTAAAAACAGGGGAAGAAGACCTGATTGGATTTATTGGAAGATCATCACTATCAGACCCTGAGCATCCTGAAAGAGTTTCAAAGAAAGAGAAAAAACTAATTAAAGAGGAGCCAAAGGCAGAAGAAAAATCAACTGAAGAAAATAAAGACGAAAAAACTGAAGATAAAAAACAAGAGAGCAATGAAAAATGATAGAAAGGGATTTTGTAAAACAAAAAATAAAGGAATTTGAAATCAAGGAATATATACAGAGCAATCTGTCAAATGTAGGCTTAAGGAATGTTGAGATGAAAAGAACCCCTCTGGGAATCAAGCTGGTTATAAGCGCATCAAAACCTGGATTGGTTGTAGGCAAAAAAGGCTCAAACATCAACAAGCTTACAGAAGACCTAAAAGTCAAATTTGAGCTTGAAAATCCACAGATTGAACTTGAGGAAGTTGAAAAGCCCTATTCATACGCAACAATTGTTGCTGAAGAAATAGTTAATTCACTGGAAAGATTCGGGTCAAACAATTTCAAGAGTATAGGATATAATGTAATGGAAAAAGTCATGAGGGAAGGAGATGCCCTGGGAGTTGAGATACTTATCTCAGGAAAAGTTCCAAGTGCAAGAGCAAGAGTCTGGAGATTTTACAAAGGATACCTGAAAAAATGCGGAAATATCGCATACAGGGAAGTGGATAAGTCATTCCAGGTTGCAAAACTGAAAACAGGCACCATAGGCATAAAAGTGAGCATAATGAAAAAAGAAACCAAACTGCCTGATGATATCATACTAAAAAAAGAAGATATGGAAACAGAATTCTCTGAAGTTGAAAAAGATAAAGAATTAGAAGAAAAAAAGGAACAAATAGAAAAAGATGAAATAAAAGAAGATAAAAAACCTGAAGAAAAGACTGAAAAAGAGAAAAAGAAAACTAAAAAGAAAAAAGACAGCAAGACAAAAAAAGCTGGGAAAAAAGATGATGAAAAAGCCAAAACAAAGAAAAAGACTGAAAAATCATCTGAAAAGAAAAAAACAACAAAGAAGAAAGGTAATAAAAAATGAGCAAGGAAAAAACAAGATGGGGGATTTGTCATATTTACTCTTCATACAATAACACAATAATCCATATTACAGATATTACAGGAACAGAAACAATCGCAAAATGCTCAGGAGGGCAGGTTGTAAAGAGCGACAGGCTGGAATCAAGCACAACAGCTGCAATGACTTCAGCAAAAATAGCAGGGGAAGAAGCAAAGCAGAAAGGCATTGATGCAATAAATATAAAAATAAAAGCCCCGGGAGGGCACAACGGTCCAATGAGTGTGGGTGCCGGAGCACAGGCAGCAATAAGGGCACTGTCAAGAATAGGGCTGAGGATTGGCTTTATAGAAGAAGTAACACCATACCCCCATGATTCATGCAGGAAAAAAGGCGGAAGAAGGGGCAGAAGAGTATAATCATTAAAACAGCTGAGGGAATAAAAATGGCTAAACCAAAAATAGAGCTTTTGAACAAAAGCAAAAAACCTGAAAAGATGAGTTTTTTGATATCTGATGTGCCTATAGAATACATCAACAGTTTAAGAAGGTACATTATGAAAGAGGTTCCTGTCATGGCTATAGAGGATGTTGAGATAATCAATAACAGCTCCATAATTTATAATGAGGTTCTGGCACACAGGCTGGGACTTGTAGTATTGTCAACTGATTTGAAAACATATAACATGAAAAACGAATGCAAATGCAAGGGCAAAGGCTGTGCAGGATGTGAAGTGAAAATGAGCCTCAAGGAAAAGGAGCCCGGCTATGTATATGCATCACAGATAAAATCAAAAGACCCTAAAATAAAGCCTGTTTACGGAAAAACACCCATAGCAAAACTGAAAAAAGGGCAGAAAATAGAGCTTGTGGCCACAGCTGTTCTGGGTAAGGGAAAAGAACACTCAAAATGGAATCCCGGGCTGGTTTATTATAACCAGATGGTCTCAATAGATATAAAAAACAAGGACAAAATAAGTAAGGAAAAGGCTGAATATATGGTAAAACATTTTCCTGAAGTATTTAGTCTTAAAAACAACAAAATAGAGCTATTGAAAAAAGAATGGAATGACAGCATATTATATTGTGATTTTGCAAATGACCCCAATATTGAAATCAAGAGGCTTGACAAATACGTATTTACTGTTGAGCCTTTCGGGCAGTTAAAGGCAGGGGAAATGATTGAAAAAGCCCTTGATATTTTTGACTCACATCTTGATGAGTTTGAAAAGAAAATAAACAAATAAAATGACTTTGGAAAACAAAAACCGGATACTGAATGAACTGATTGAAAAACTCAAGAAGCTTTCAATAGATAAAGATGCAAAGCTATGGAAAAGAATAGCTTCTGACCTGGAAAAAAGCACAAGAAACAGGAGAGTTGTAAACCTGTCAAAGATTAACAGGTACAGTAAGGAGGGCATTACTGTTGTTGTGCCCGGCAAGGTTCTGGCAGGCGGAAACCTTGAGCATCCTGTGAATGTTGTTGCATATAATTTTTCAAAAAAGGCATTTGATGAGATAAACAAAAAAGGCTCAGCCATAACACTGAATAATTTCATAGAAAAAAATCCAAATACCAAGAATATAAAAATAATAGGCTGATAAAATGGCAGAAAATGAACTGATTATAAACGGGGAAGGCATGGTGGCAGGAAGGCTTGCAGCCATTGCAGCAAAAAAAGCCCTGCTCGGCTTTGATGTAAATATAATCAACAGCGAAAAAGCACTGATAGTTGGCAATAAAAAAGAGATTATAAAAAAGTACAAGATAAAAGAAGACAGGGGGATACCCTCAAAAGGACCGTTTCTGCCAAAGAGGCCTGACAGGTTTTTAAGAAAGATAATCAGAGGAATGCTTCCTTATAAAAAATCCCGGGGAAGAAATGCTTATAAACAAGTAAAATGCTTTATAGGAATGCCCGAGGAATTCAAAGACAAAAAAATAACAGAATATGATAATGCTCATATAAAAAAATCAAAGCACACTGAATTTATAACAATAAAAGAGATACTAAAAAATCTGGGAAGTGATTTTGAATGAAAATAATAAACAGCTCAGGAAAAAGAAAAACCGCTATTGCAAGAGCAACGCTTAAGGAAGGAAACGGAAAAGTGAATGTAAATAATGAGATGCTTGAGAATATAGAGCCAAGCATATCAAGAATGAAAATAAAAGAGCCTTTAATACTTGCAGGCGAGACAGCCAAAAAACTAGATATTGATGTTGATGTGAAAGGCGGGGGGTACAATGCGCAGGCAGAGGCTGCAAGAGTTGCAATTTCAAGAGCATTGATAAAATATGATTCAAAACTGGAGAGGATTTTCCTTGACTACAACAGGAGCCTTCTGGTTTCAGATGTAAGGAGAAAGGAATGTGCCAAGCCTAATTCAAGAGGAAGGGCAAGAGCCAAAAGGCAAAAGAGTTACCGTTAAATATTGCGGGGTGCAAAAGATGATAACAATAAAAAATATTAATTTTTTAAGTCACCATTTTTTCAACGGGGTGAAAAAATGATAATACCTATAAGATGTTTTTCATGCGGAAAGCCCATAGCCCATTTATGGGAGGAATTCCTTGAAAGGACCCAGAAAGGGGAAAACAAAAAGGACGTACTGGATGATTTAGGCCTGGAAAGATACTGCTGCAGGGCATTATTCCTTGGGCATGTTGACCTTATAGACACAGCCGGTGAGTTTAAAAAATTTTAAAAATGCCTGGAAAAAAGACTTTTAAAGAAAATAAAATCAAAGACATATTATCTACAATTGAATCAGATTCTAAATTCAGGGATTTTAAAAAGAAAAATCCTGGTTATTATTTAGCGCATTTGTTCTATATGGAAAAATCTGAGAATGAAAAGAATGAGCCATGGCAGGCAGGCTACTACGATAAGAAAAAAGACAAAATGGTTGTCTTTAGTTTAAAGGAAAATAATAAAATTGAAAAGGAGCCTGAATCAGAGATTTTTAAAAAAGACAAAAAAGCAGTTAATAAGCTTGAGCTGAAAAAAATAAAAATAGATTTTGAGGAAGCCAAAAACATAAACAATGAGTTTGTTAAAAGCAAATACAATGGTGAGCCAATCAAGGACAGAATATATATAATACAGAAGCTTGAAAAACACATATGGAACATAACCAATGTAAGCCGTTTCTTTAATATTATTAATGTGAAGATAGACGCACAGAAAGGAAAGGTAATTAAAAGCAGCAAAGACTCTTTAATGGGTCTGGGCAGGGTTATGGAATAATCCGAATAACT
>JAFGLI010000007.1 GCA_016928115.1 Candidatus Woesearchaeota archaeon
CTGGGCGTCTGTGCCGTGAATGTCATTGATTGTTTTTTACAATCATGGCATGGCCAGACGGAACTGACTTTGTTCATATAAGAAATATAATGTTAAAGTCAATGAAGTAGAACAGAATTTTACAAAACCAACAATATTTTCAAAAGAATATTAATCAGCTGCATCCACCATTTAAATGGAATTCACATGTTTCCTTGGTGGTGTAATAGTCTTTACACAACCCTGCACAATAATAATCACCTGAAGAAATAATCTTATTGCCGCTTCCCTGGCCGCAGTAACAAGGATCTTCTACTATAACACTGCAATCCTGGCTGCCGCATTTTGGTGCTATTTTTAAAGGACCAAATGCTTCTGTTTTGAAATTATCATAATCATCCTCAACATAAACACACAAATAAGATTCTGTATAATCAACAGAGCAATCTATAATATGAGCATCAGTTATATGTATTCTTTCATCAATGGAATTATATTCATAATCCTCTTTATTCTGGGGACAATTTTTAGTGCTGGAAACTTCCCAGAAAATAAAACGAGGATTAAAAAATTCAAGTTCACCTTCTGCATTCATATCATTAATTGTCAAATCAATTGTTTTATATTCTTCCCAGTAATCTGTAAGACTTTCAATATCTATAGTTGGAGGATTTTTATCTACAAGTTCAATTTCTAATTCAACCTTATAGCTGCCTGCCCAGTCCTCAACACCCTGGCAGACATTATCCTCTCCGCAGTTTTCCTTATATGCTATGACTTGCAGGCTTATATCCTTATCAGCAGCAGAATTAGGAAGAGTAAATGAAAAAGAAGATAACTGTGGTAAAGAGCATTTAAAATACTTTCTTACAGGAGCATCATCTATCCTTAAATATTGTTTCTCAACATCATCATATAAATAAACCACACACCCATTGTCATCCTGACTTATGCCTTTGCCTGTCATACCTATATAAACAGTTTTTTCCTCTTCAGCTTTCACATTTAATGTTCCTTTTATCTGTCCTATTCCCTCCTGCTCTCCGTAAAGGTTTATTGTTGCATAAGACTCATCCTTGGAGCCTGAACCTCCATCACCATTCTCACCATTCTCTTCACCTGTATCTTCATATCCTTCAGCATTATAGCAGCAAATCTGATTCTTATTTTCACAATCAAATGGAACTTCTTTTGCACCTTCTCCACAAGGCGCATCCTGGCATCTGAAATTTTCCCCTTTGCCATCGCATGAAACAATTTCTGAACCTCCTGTTCTTATATATCTTATAAATATTGAAACCATAACAATAAGAACAACCAAAGCAACAATAAAACCTATAACTTTCATAGGCACATCTCCTTTAGAATTCTTAAAAATATTTATTTTCTTATTTAAGATTATAATTTTCATTTTTCAATATATAAAATATGAATTTTATGAAATACAGCAAACTTCTCCTTCATTATTATTCTTACACCAGGAATCACCCAGGACAAAATGGGATTCACCAGCATCACAGCTTGACTTGCAGTCCCCTCCTTTATCTCTACAGCTTGTAATTCCTGTATTGAAGCCCCGTTGGGTATTCATAAAAATCATTACCAGAACCACTAAAACAATTAATGCTATGATTGCTATGATTATTGTGTTCATGGATAAGCTTACTGCTTTTTTATTTGTCACTAATTTCATCTTTAATATCCTTTATTTTATTTATAAACTGTTTATATGGGAGAAGGTATGCAGCATTTCTCTCCTTCTGAACAGGCCAAAGGCGTTTCTATTTTATTTTCTCCTGTATATTCCTTGCAGTCTGCATCAGCAGGTATGCATTCTCCTCCACTAACACCCTCGCATCCTGTTCCTTTTCCGAATATACCCATTCTGGCCATTATCAGAACGCTTATAACAACAAGAATTATCAGTGCAATAACTGCAGCAATAATAACATTCATAGACATCGTAACTCCTTTTTTGCTTTTTAACATTTTTCTCAGCATATAATCACCTCTATGATTATTTTTTGATTATTTTAAAGCTTTAATTAATTTTTGTAGCTTTACATATATAAATATTATTGTTTAACGGGCTTTTATGGGAGAGTGCGTCTGTGCCGTGAATATTATATGATATTTTATTGTTTACAGATTGTTAAAGTAAATTTTGCATTGCCCGGCACAGGATATAGCTGTACGGGCTGTATTCCTGTCCTTATCCTTGTTGAGCCTCTTCCGCAATTTTGTGCTCTTGTATATATTATATTGTCTTCATTATCCCAAACACTAAGATTAAACGCACTGTTCCATTTTATAAGAGATTTATCTGTTATTTCATTCAGGGTTGTTTCAAGCATATCACATGAACCCACCCAATTACATTCTATATTCTCACCAGTTGCACAGTCTATTATCAAATCCTCAACATTATATTCGGGGCAATCTTTAATATTGGTCTGGAGAAGAGCTATAATGAATGTTGTTGAAAGCTGCTTGTCAGTATAATCTGACTGTATATCTGAGGTTTTTATATTACTTCTTAAAGAAACTGCAAAAAAGAAGCCTAAAGTAACTAAAACAACTATGACCATCAGGCCCATGATTTCTGCCTGAGCATTTCTTGTTTTTATCTGAGCCATTTTAATTTTATTTTTCTTAATTAAAAACTTTTATTATTAAAACCCCGAATCCGTTGGTTTCAGAGATAGGGTCATAAATAGTTACAGGAACCTGTATCTGGTCTATATTTTTGCCTGAGCCCTCTTCATAATATATTGTATAGGTCTTCTCTTCGGGATAAGCCTGTATGACAGAAATATTCGCATTATAAAAATAGTCGTAATAATAGTCATGGTAATAATTTATTTCATCAACTGTTTTTTCCAGACAGCCGCTTATGGCTTTTATCTTGTATAAGTCAATGCACGAAACCCCTTCTGATGAGAAAGCAGAGCATTTTAACTCAGGAAGAGATGTTATTGTGTTGGAAAGTGAAACTGCATCAATTTCCTTCTTTTCCCTTATCTGCTGCTCTATGCTATCCTGCCTGAACCTGTGGTAGACAACAATGCCCATAACCATTAAAAAGGTTATGACAACTATCACGCCAATGGACTCAGCCAGCTGTATCTGTGATTTTTTTGATTTCATTTTAATGGTTGATTAATATAAGACAGGGCAGCCCCTTAATGCCAGGTAATCATTTGCCCTTTCCAGTGAATTAACAGCCTTGTATAATTCCTCAATGCTTTCTTCTGTAAGCTCATTAAAGCCAAGGGAGGTTGTCTTATTTATGGTCTTAAGGTTAACAACAGCATTATAATAATTATCAGCACAGGATGAATAGGAATAACCTGCTTTTAATTCATTTGTTCTGCTGAGCATAAGATTCGAGAGTATTTTGTATCTTTTGAAAGCCTTTTCCATATTGCATTCATAGCTTTCTTTATCCTCTGAGAATATTGCACCATATAAAGATGCTTTTCCTAAAAAATAACTCTCTTCTTCAAAAAATATTTCTCCATAGCCATCCATATCATTTTCAATAGTTATCTCAACATAAGGATATTCTGTATCAGTTACATCATGATTCAGATAAATAACTTTGTAATTATCATAATTGGTTTCTCCTAAATCAACATCAGGATTATCAGGATTTTTTCCCACTTTATAGCTCATATTCCTGCTCAGATTTTTAGGAAACTCATTTATAACTTTCCGGACCATATCCTCGTTCTGTGAATCATTATAAAAATAAAATACTGTTTTCGGATTTGAAACAAATGAAAAAGACATTATTTTAAAAGGAGCCTTCCAGTCCATTGTCCATAGGTAAATGGTCTGCCCGCTCAGGGCTCCGGGTGCAAATATGGGCTCCACAGGGGTCTGCTGGGTTATTCCCGAAACCCTGTAATCAGATACACCCTCCTCAGTGCATCTGAAATCTATAACAGTCTGATATGTTTTTATTTCCCTGAAAACATTTGACTCCTGCTCTATCTTAAAATAAGAATTAAGCTTCTGTATAAGCTTAGCGCTTATCTCCTGGTTTGAGGCACTTTGTTGTGTCATTATAATACTTGTAATCATTATAAGAAAAATACCCCCTGCTATCAGGACAAAAATCCAGTTGAACTGCATCCCTATTGCTGCCCTCTTTTTTTTGAAAAAAATCATTTTTGTTTTAATTTGATTTAAGAATTTATAAATTTAAGGTTTATTAAGGTTGTTTTGAAAAAGTTCGTCTGTGCCGTGAATGTCATTGATTGTTTTTTGGCAATCATGGCATGGCCAGACGAAGCTTACCATGTTCCCATAGTTTAGTGTGGGGTTGTGGTTAGCGTAGTAGGACTTTTAAAAACAAAATTTCATTTTATTATTCCTGAATCTCCACTATTTTCGTTGATTTTCCCATGCCCTCAAAGCCTATGTAAAAATTTCCTCCCTGTGCATTGAAACATATTACACCTGTGCCTTCCTCATCATCAACATATATCAGGTCCACATATCCTACTGCAGAAGTATAGTCACCTATTAAAAAGATGTTCTTTTCCACTCCATTCATAACAGATGTTTTAATGGTTAAGTCCTCATAATTAACAGGCTTTCCTATTGTAGATGTATTGACAAAACAAACCTTTGAGAAACTACATGGTGCATTTATTCTCTCCTCATGATATGAGCCGTAATCATTGTACTTATTTATAAGGCTTTCAGTCTGCTCCTTGAAAGTTATCTTCTCAACATCACATCCCTTGCTTATGAAGTTATTTATAGACTTATAGCCTATCATAAGAATAGCCCCGACAATCACAATTATGAATATATAAATAAAAAGCTGGCTTATCTGGGCTTTATTGTTTTTCATTTTAAGATTATAACTCAACTTATAATTTAAATCCTTGCATTTTAAACCAGATTAAGCTCCTTAAATATTTTATTTGCCAGTTTCTGGTCTATTTTCCCCTCATCCAGCAAATCAAAAACAATCTCAGAAACATCATCATAAGATAATTTCTTTGTTTTCAGCAGCTCAGTAAGAAGATCCTGGAAAACATCCTTGTTGAAGTCTGCCTTTGAAAAGCTGCTTAAGATTTCTGAAATTGCCGGCTTCCCAACATTATCATCTTTCAGGCTGTCTTTAAGCTGTTTTTTTGACTTTGAGGATAATGAAAGTTTATCTAATTGCTCAAATATATCCTTATCCTTTCCTTTTTTCTTCTTTTTTAATTCACCTATATCAATGAACTCCTTTCCTGACTCTTTCCCAAGCTCAGATATGTCAACAAAATCACCTTCTTTCTCTTTTCTGCCTCTTTTTTTCTTTTTTCCTCTGTCTTCAGGAGGTTCAATCTCTTCCTTTTCCAGCTTTTCAGGCTCTTCCTTTTTCTCTTTTTCTGCTGGTTTCTTGTCAGTCCTGAAAACATCAAGAAGGCTTGACCTTGATTTTGATTTTTTCGCTCTTGATTTCTTATACTGCTCTTCCTTTAGTTTTTCCTCCTCTCTTCTTTCCTCAATGTCTTCCTGTGAAATAGTTTCGGGCTTTTTCCTGTATCCAAGCTCACCTGAGGTTATGGTTTGTTTTTTCAGCTTTGATTCAGGTATGAGGTAATATCTTGAATAAATAAGAAAACCAATACCCCCTAAAATAAATAATAAGCCAAAAATCAATAGTATTAAAGGAAGTATTCCCCTCTCTTCTTCAGAATAATACTCCTGCGACGGCTCCTTGCCCCCGTTATAAGGGTCAGTGGGGTCAGTTCCCTGCCGATACTCTTCCATGTCAGTAAGGCCGTCGCCGTCTGTATCCTTGCTTGCATTTGCAGGGTCATTCTTGTCCAGGCCGTATTTTTCCTCCCACCAGTCAGGCATTCCGTCTCCGTCTGTATCTTCACCACCATAACACAGGCCGTAGCTGCAGTTGCCTGTAATACAATCACTATTTTCTTCGCAATACTGCCCTGGCTCACAAGCGTCACAGGGGCCTCCGCAGTCCACATCAGTCTCCCATGCACCATCATGGTAATTCAGCTTTCCGTCATCACAGGTCTTGTTTTCCTGAGGAAGGGTCTTATTTGAGCCTTTAACATTAATAATCAATGAGCCGGTATTATTATTCCCTGCATCATCATATACTATATAACATGCTTTTAATGTATACTCTATAGTTAAAGGAAGATAAGAATAATATTCATTGCTGAATATATTTTCATTAAAGTCGCACTGCTCAGTGTAGGGGATAAAATTATAATAGAAGCTGTCTGCACATCCGCTTTCCTTGTCCTCGCACACTATATAAAGTTCTTTGTTTTCAGAGCCCTCTATATTCTCAGTATATGCAGTTGATTTTGGAGGTGTCTTATCGCATTCAGGAATAGAGTTGTTTGAAGCAGTTATTATCACTTGCTTTGGTCCTGCTATATTGCCTGCCCTGTCGAATGCATAAACCTTTACAGTATAAGAATAGCCCTCAATTAAATCAAGGTCATCAATCTCTACATCTTCTCTTGATGATTTACCCTCAACACTAACATTTTCACCTGTAACAGTATAATTGTAATAATCTATGCCGCAGACCTCATCAGGAGAGCCTAATTTCATATTTAATTCTTTCAGGCTGCAGCTGTATTGGTCAGCAGAAATGTTGAAACCAGGGCTTTCCTTGTCAAGGGTTATTGTAAATGTTTCCTTTTCAGGACCGCCGCTGAACTTGCAGTAAACAGTATATTCATTATCAACCTCCTCGATATTTATATCATCCCAGAAAGAATATTTTTCTTCATCAGAGCCTTTATACCCAAAATCATTTTTAGTGCTTTGCTCCCCTATTGTGTATTTGCAATCCTCAACAGGATCAAGCAAAGTGGATACATTAAAAACAAAAGAGTTAGTGTTAACACACCTGCCCGGGGATTCCATTATTATGTTTGAAGTGGGCTCAATGTCAGCAATAACCTCATAATATTTATAATCTGAAAATCCTGCAAGGTTTTTACATTCTATTTTATAACTGAAAGAATGCCTGTCCCAGTCAGTAACCCCTACAAAAAAACCAGAATCATCTGAATAGTCTATTATCAGGGAATGGTTGTTATTATAGGAATAAAATTCATCAGGGTGATAATCAGGAAAATTATCTTTTTCAGTTTCCCCTTCACAAATCTCAGTATAATTGCATATTGTGGATTGGTCTGTCTTTACAGTCAGGTTAATATACCTGTGATATCCGTCAACAACAGGATTAGGGACTGCATTTACTGTTATAACAGGAGGATCTGTTTCATAGCCAATATAAAAATAATTAGAGCACATCTGTTGTGTTTCTGTATGTTTGCACAATACATAATACCAGTCATTTACAGGATAGCCTGTCTTCGGAAGACTATATATAAAATGGTTTAAGTTTCCTGTTTCCTCATCAAAAGGCTTCATACTATCATAATCCCTGGAATTTCTTATATCCATTTTACAGACAGATGTTTCATTGGTTTCTATTAAAAGGTCAAAAGGCTCGTGGTCAGCAACACCAAGAGATGGATCTATCAGGTCTATGCTGAAGCATGAAACATTCACTTTGAAAAAAACAGTATCTGTTACCTCAATGCCCTTATCATTTTCAACAGTTAATTGTAAAACATATTCCCCGTTTGGCAAGGGGTTTACAGGCTCAAAAGTAAACATATGGGCAGGGTCTTCATTTGTATGGTCCTCAATGAGAGCGAATTCCTCATGATTATCCTGCAAATACAATACTGACTCTCTTATAATAATATTCTGGGATAACTCAACATTTATTGTTGGCGTTGAATCTGTGGTAAAATCCTCAATCCTGTAAGCATAAGACAAGGGCAAGAAAGAGAAAAAAATCATTGACAGGATTATCAGTGAGAAAATAATATACAATACAAAAACACCCCTTTTTCTTAATTCATTAACCATTTTGAATATAATGCAGTAATGCTTCAAATCATGAAAATCAAATGAAATCTGCCCATATTATTGAAGGATAAAACCTGCTCTTGAAAATTATTTCAGCACCCTTAACTTCCTCAAGATTCTCAGATGGATCCTGGGAATAATAATATATTATATATTCTCCGGGAGACCTGTATTCTGAGTTCACATAATCCAGTAATTCTTCAGGATTATTTCTGATATCCGGATAACAGGGCTCTTCCCCTTTTTTCACAACACAAAAATAAGTATTTATTTCATCTTCAGGATATGTATCATCTATAACAGAATATCTTAAATCAAAATCTTCCTCCATGTAATAGATGGCAGGAGTCCTTAATTTCAGGCTTGTGTTCGGGGAGGTTACGTCTCTAAGACATTCTTCACTACCATCACGACAATCATCAGGCGTATTTATAATATCGTCATCTGAGTTCTTTATACATTCATTATCAGAATCTAACCACTGGCATTTACCAAAGCCAAAATAATCTCCACTGGTTTCTATTACTTCATTAGTTTCTTTATCAAGGCTGAATTCCTTTTCAGTTACTCCCAAACCAATACAATCCCCTTTATTCCTGTATAAAGAACAATATGCATCATTCCTATGAACGCATTCTCCATTCACAGTATAATAACATTCGCCATAAGATGAGCATTTTTCCTCATTACAATTCCCGGTTTCATCACATAATGAGCAGTCCTGGAGTTCAGCGTCTTCAGGAGAGCATATCCCCTGACCAAACTCATCTATTGTATAACTCCATGTGCATTCTGAGTTCAGGCTGCATGGATTATTCACACAGTTTTCATTTGAATTATAATCATAGCATGAAAATATAGAGCTGCATGGTTGGTATTTATCTGTTGTTGTTGTGGTATAATCATATACACACATAGCAGGATAGCCTGATAAAGGGGAAGTAAGAGCTTCGCATTTAATATTATAGAGAACATCTTTCAATGCCCCTCCTGCATCATTAATTTCCAACTCAGATATAATCATTCCTGTATATGCAAACATTCCAAAAATACCATTGCAGTCATCACAAACAGTGGAATCAACACAATAAGATGCCCCGTAGCTGTCAGGGCCTACACATACACCAGATTCACATTCATCAACAAGTTCTAATTGATTTTCAGTATTACACGTGTAAACTTTATTCTCTTCTAAACAAAAACTATTGGGTGTTGGCTTCCAGCACATCATATCGCTTGAATTCATACATAAAGGCTCAGACTCTCTTATTTTATTATTGTCCAGATATGCTGTAATCTTAAAGCAATAGTCTGTATTTTCCTCTGTAAACTCATATTCATATTCTGTAACAGAAATAGGTACATTTGTTTCAAGAACCTTCCATCCTCCTTCATCATTTTTATTCATCTTAATATCAAATGAATTAAACAAATAACAATTGTCATTAAAATTCCATCTTATTGTGATATTACTGCCTGCTTCCTGCCTTACAATTGGTTCAATACGTGGAGAATCAGGATCACAGGAACATTCATTAGGCTCACAATCCATAGGACAGGCATAGCATTCATTATATATTTCGCCATTAATCACAAGGTTAGCATCACAAATGCCGTCAGGGCAGCATGACCTTCTTTTTGTTATATCAGGACATTTTCCGGGAGATGAAGAAGTACAAACAGTTGATTTAATGCAATTACCGTCTACATCAACATCATACTCAACATTATTTTCCCAGTCGCACTCATAATCACATGGGCTTGCCTCGCATCCTGTTAATATAAAATCAACCCTTTCAGGCGTATCAGAAATATCTACTGTTTCTGAGTCATCGCATCCTAAAGCATAAGCATTTAAAGTATGTTCCTGATTCTGAGTAAGAAACATGTAATAATAACCGTCTTCATCTGTCATGCTGTGTTCTGAGCCTGACTTGACATTAATTCCTTTAAGATAATTTCCTGCATTATCTCTTATATATCCAAAAACCATAACTCTTCCCATTGAGCCCATACATTGCTCTTTTGTTGAAAAAACCTGGCTTTCAGAGCCATAACAATATTTTTCTGCTCCTGTTGTTAAAATACTGCCGCATTGGCATATTTCATCATTGGGCTCCCGGCAGTTTGAATATTCACAAAGTGGTGTCTGGGAGCAGTATTCCTCACACTCATAATCTGTGTTTATGTTTAAGCCAAAATCTACACTATTAACAGCACTGCACCACAAATCATAAGCCAGTGCATAATCACCCCCCTCAAGACAGCAGCATCCTTTATCAGTATCCTCTATTTCAGAACAGGAATTATCAAAATAAACCCCGACTCCTGTTTGTGCACATTCTTCCTCTGTTTTTTCCTGGGCAATCTGGTAGAAAACACAGCATCCCGCATCAGCACCTTCAACAAATATTAAACTAAACAAAAGAAATACAAATAATAAAAACAGTTTTTTGCTTGCCAACATTTTCCTCTTTTTTATCTCTTTATTTTATTTTTATAAGCCTGATTAACTTATTTCTGTTTTTATTTATATAGTTTGTGGTTAAAATCAGTCAGGGAATATACCAATCATTAGATGCTCCGTTGCATACATAACCCGAAGGTACGAGGTAGCCATTGCCCACATAACCATCAGGATAGCAATTATTCATATATGCACACATATCATCTGAATTACAGCAATATCTGTGGGTGCCACTTAAATAAGATTCTGTATAATATTCATTATAATCATCTCCGCAGCATTTTCCTGAATACCCTATAATTACCCATCCCCATTTCCTGCCATTAAAATAATTGCATCCTCCATCACCAGCATGTGAAAGGCAAACATCTTCATCATTATCAGGATTTATGTTGTATTCATGCCCGCATTCTGATGAAGGGGAATAGCCAATGCAACCATATTTTTTATAAACAACAGAGCTGCCTGAATTATCACAGAAACTGTCTTCACTGCAGTCATATTTATCAGCAGCAACATCGCAGTTCCCATTATTCTCATTGCATGTAAGGTTTGTATTCAGAATATCATTTTCACAAAAAGAGCCAACCCAGCAGAAGGTATTATCATTTAATCCTGCCTCAAATTCAAAGGTTGTTTCATCATAGAAAATACAGGAATCAGATGAGCTTAAAGGCTCATCTATGTCAGCAGGTCCTGAACATCTTGCTTCTGCAGTTCCTGAAGCCAGGGGATGCAATTCAGGGTTATCTTCACAACTATCTATTAAATCTATCCCTGCTTCCATATCCCCCCCACATATATTGCCCCTTTCTCCTGAGCATCTTCTTGTAAAGTCCAGCTTAAAGATATCATTGGCATAATCCTCTAGTAAATTAACTGAATCATAATCATAGCTTAATTCTGCAGAGCCGAAAACATCCAGAGCAGCATCAGGCTTTCTGTTTAAATCCACAATACTATCCCCTATAAAAACAGAAGAGCCGTAAATAACATCATTATAACATATTTTATCTTCACCAAAATATTCAAAATCTGCATTACAGCAGGAATGGTTTGCCTGAAAAGGGCTTACTGAATCATAATTATAAGGATAAGCCGGGCTATCATCCCTGTGTGGCAGGCATTGTGTAACATTGACAACCATGCTTTTTGTTGGTGAAGGGACAATCAGGGGTGAAACATCAAGGGTGAGGTTCATAGTGTGGTTTGCCACAATCTTAAAATGAAGAAGGTTTTTTATTGATAATATATCCCGAGGTGGTGCATTGGTATCATTTGGCAGAATAATGAAGTCTTTTATCGTATAATTATTTATATTCTCAAGAGATTCATTCCAAATATAACCAACAATAGACTGTCTTGCTATCTGGGAAGGCTTTGAAAGAGAGCCGTTGAAAATATAAGGGTCTTCTATTGAAGAGTAATTATTATCTATATCAGCATAAAAATTATCCCCTGTTATGTTTGGTGTGGGAAAATCAAAAACCAGAATCCTGACATTCTGAAAATCCCTTGTGCCGTCAACATCCCAGATTGTTATTGTAACATTATGTATTCCTGAGTCATTCCTGTTTAAATCATAATACGTTGCATCCTTATATGTAGTTTTATAGGTCTCGGAGCCCTTCCATGATTGTGGAAAAGGAAATTCTTCATCATTGAGTCTTATCATGCACTCATCAATCCTTGTAATATTCCTTTTCACAACATTATTCCAGCAGTTAAAATCAAAGGTTTCATTATAATCCTGCTTCCAGCCTGAATAATCATAAAAAACAACAGGAGAATCATCAGGGTCATAGCCTTCAGGGGCTAAAGTCAGGCTGCTTCCTTCGCTTGCAATCACATCATACCAGAAATTATATGTTGCATTATAATATCCGCTATTAACTATATAATCCAAAGCAGGATTCCTGTTTTTAAGAGCAAACTGGAATATTATGGGCTTTCCCAGTATGCTTGTGCCTTTATATATCACCTGCACGATATCATCTGAAGGAAAACTGTCTTCAGGATACACATTGTCTATTTTATTAACCTCGAACAATGAGGGATTGCAGTAAAGGATATAATCCTGCATATAATCGAAATCATGATTGGTGACATCCTTTTCTGCCAGATAAAAAGCGCAGTTATATATTTCCTTTAATGGTATTTTGGGGGATATCTCAAAATCAACCATCTTTGTTACAGGCTCATGGTTTTTTATTGAAACTTTGAAAGGGTATGAAACCTTTACATTAATATTATTCTCTCCGTACATAACAGTTACCTCAGGCTTATCCTCAACCGTAATATTTGTTGAGGTAACACCTTCAAAAAATTCAAAATCAACGCATTCCTGGGTCATGTTTTCTATTGCAAAAGCAATCTGCTCCTGGATACTTAAAGGAAGGCTATCTGTATCTGGATTATCTGCACCACCTACAAAATTAAGAGGACAATTTAAAGATTTCATCCTGCAAAAAATATTTACACCTCCCTCTTCACTTACCATATTGGGGCCCTGGCATTCGCATAATTTTGTAAGATTGTTGAAACCAAAAAAGCCCTGCGAAATGAATAATTTATATATGCCCTCATAACTTCCTGAAGTGCAGTTGAACATCCCTGACATCAGGTCAAGCTCAGAAAGCTTTTTTCTTGGATAAGGGTAATAAGGCATTGAATCATAAACATAGCCATCATTTGAAATTGAGCATTGTGTATTGGGGATTACACCATAAGAAACATTAACAGTTCTGTCATAATTATGCTCTGTAATAGTATAACTGATATAATCTTCTCCTTCATTTAAACCTTCACTCTGTATGGGGCCTCCCTGATAATCATAAATCCTCCCTCCCTGCAGTGAGGCTGTTATCACAGCTTCTTCAGTGGCTCTTTTAAGACAGCTTGTAACATAATAATCAATAGAATTTGAATTTACGTAACTTGATATAGTTTCCTCAACCTGGGTATTCATTCTTGCATTTACTATAAGATATCTTGCAAACAGCATAAAGCCGAACATAGCTATCAAAACAATCCCCAGGATTACAAAAGCAGTAAACTGGGATTTTTTATTGGATTTATTAAATTTATCAGAAAAACTATTCCTCCTTACCTCTTTTTTTAACATTGAAAATAAAATAAGAACAGAAATTTATAAATATTATCTTTTAGGACTATTTAGAAGATTTTTTATTCTTAGAAGTTTTGGATTTTTTCTTTTTTGTTTTTGATTTTTTCCCTGTTTTCTTTTTCTTTTCTTTCTCTGGCTTTTTTGCAGGCTCTTCTTTTGTTTCTTTATCTTCTGTTTTCTCTTTTTTGACTTTCTTTTTCTTTGGAACAATAGTTATTTTCAACTCTTTTTTGAAAATATCTCTTATCTCAGTTTCTGAAGCATTTTTTCTTATCTTTAATTTTGTTTCCAGAGGCTCTAAATGTTTTATATTGCATTTTCTTCTCCTGGTTAAGCCGTCTATCAGAACATAATTATCATCAATAATATCAACTACAATGCATTCCTTTCCTGCATCCCTTCCTGCAATTTTTACACATACTCTGCCTGTTTCCATCATTTTTTATCATCCTTTTTATTCTGGGAATAAATCTTTTCCTGCTTTATTCTCTCCCTTGCACATCTGCTGCATAGATTGGGATAAGGTCTTTCAGGCCTTTTTTTTGTTTTTGGAATATTTTTCAGCCTTGAGGCTCTTGCCCTTGCCACTCCCTTAAGCAAAGCACCGCATTGAGCACATTTTGCTTTTGAAGGCTTTCTTTTTTTATAGTGCAATCTATTCCTGCCCCCGGGTGTTCTTACAAAAACTTTTCTGAATCTTCCTGATTTTTTATTTGGTGCTGGCATATTTTCTAAAGAAATTTCATTCATTTATAAACCTTATGGTTATTGTCGACTAAAAATAAAAAGAACAAGATAAAAATTAAGGCATTATTGTAGCAAATATCTCGCCTTTCTGGGTATGGTTGAACTTTCCTGTTTGTTTTATGTATTTTATAGTCCCTTCAAGCTTGACTTTATCTCCCTCATTAAAAAAAGAGGAGCATCCTTCACAATCATTTGCTTCCAGAATTGCCGTGTCCCCGCTTTCAAGATAAATTGTTGATGAAGATGAGCAGTTGCATGCATAATCCTCTGAATTAACAGTGAAACGGCTTATAGTGATTCCTTCCTGGAAATTATTTCTTATATACATCTTTACAGAAGGGTCCCCGAAGTTTTCATCAGCCTCTGATATAAGCCAGTCAGCACAATTTAGCTGGACACCAAAATTGCATCTTTCAGGCAGCTGCTCCTGGATATTAAATATACCAAAATAAGCCAGTGCACCAATCATGATCATAACTACCATTATAGCCCAGCCGTATGTTGTCAAGAATTCAAGTGCAACCTGAGACTTTCTGTTATGTTTCATAGTCTAATCTAAACATAAATAAGATTATATTTAAATTTTTCGTTAAAAAATTTTAATCCCTAAAAAACACTAAAAAAGCAGTTTATAGTTGACTGATTAATGAATGATTAAGTAAGAACAGTGGCAAATATCTCGCCTTTCTGAATGTGGTCAAAAGAGCCTGTTGATTTCCTGTAAACAATAGAAGCTTCGAATTTTATCTTAGAGCCTTCGGTTAAAGAGCATCCTGAACAGGAATCTGCAGCTAATATAGCATCTCCTCCTGAGTCAATAGTCACAGGCAAAGAAGAAGCAGAGCATAAGCATCCTCCGTCAGACAGGGTTGCATTAAACTCTGATATATCAATACTCTCCTCGAAATTATTGCTTATTAAAATAGTTACATTGCTGGTTGAAATTATCCAGTCCCTGCAATTCAGCTGTGTCCCGAAACTGCACCTTTCAGGGAGTTGGTCTTTGATATTAAATACGCCGAAATAAGCCAGAGCACCTATCATTACCATAACTACCATTATAGCCCAGCCGTATGTTGTCAAGAATTCAAGTGCAACCTGTCCTCTTTTTGTTTTCATCTATATAAAAAAGCAATAATTAATATTTAAATCTTTTCAAAAAAAGGTTTTGGGGAAAAGTCCCAAATACTCTTACTAAAAACAAAATATTTTTAATATACCCCGGAATACTAAAACCATGCTAATAGGTGTTGTGGGAAAAACAAATGTTGGGAAGAGCACTTTTTTCAAGGCAGCAACATTAGCCAATGTTCTTATAGGTAACTATCCCTTTGCAACCATAAAGCCAAACCACGGAATAGGGTTTGTTAAGATAGATTGTGTAGATAAGGAATTCAATGTCCAATGCAACCCCAGAAAAGGGTTTTGTATTGAACACAAAAGGTTTGTTCCTGTTGAATTACTGGATGTTGCAGGATTGGTTCCCGGTGCCCATGAGGGAAAAGGCCTGGGAAACCAGTTTCTTAATGACCTGAATCAGGCAGATGTATTGATTCATGTAATAGATGCATCAGGCTCAACCAATGAAAGAGGGGAAACAGTTGAGGCAGGAAGCTATAATCCTGTATCTGATATTGAATTTCTGGAAATAGAGCTTGATTACTGGTATATGGATATTATAAAAAAAGGATGGGAAAAATTCGCCAAAAAGGTCCAGCAGGAGCATGCCAATATAGTCGAGGCTTTAACAAAGCAATTATCCGGCTTAAAAGTAACTGAGGAGATGATAAAAAAAAGCCTGGAAAAACTCAGGCTTACTGCGAAAAATCCTGAGACCTGGGATGAAAAAGAGCTGTTTAATCTGGCCAGGGAATTAAGGATAAAGTCAAAGCCCATTATAATTGCCGCAAATAAGATAGATATTGCGAATGCAGAAAAAAACCTTGAGGAACTGAAAAATAAATTCACTGATTATACTATAATAGGATGCAGTGCAGAAGCAGAGCTTGCGCTGAAAGAGGCTGATCATGAAAATTTAATAAAATACATCCCGGGGGAAAATGATTTTGAATATATAAAAAAAGAGAATATGAATGAAAAACAAATTAAGGGACTGAACTTTATAAAAGAGAATGTGCTGAAAAAATACAGCAGCACAGGGGTCCAGGATACAATAAACAGGGCTGTATTCGATGTATTAAAATATAAGATTATATTCTCAGGGGGAATCCACAATTTAGAAGACAAGGACGGGAATATCCTGCCGGATTGTTTTTTATTGCCGAAAGATGCAACAGCCCTGGATTTCGCCTATGCTATCCATACAAATATAGGGGATAAGTTTGTAAAGGCAATAGACGGAAGAACCGGCAAAGCACTTGGAAAAGAGCATGTTCTGAAGCACAGGGATGTAATAAGGATTGTTAATTAGAACATAAAGAAAAAACTATAATAAAAAACAAAAAAACTACCAGTCTTCTTTCCTGTAAATGAAAACAGCCACACCCAGAAGAACAAAAACTGCAAATACAGCAGCAACCATTTCCCCAGCATTCACTTCCTGCATATTGAGTTCTGTTATTGCTGCCCCTGTAGGGCCTGAAGCTATAACCTGTTCCTGCGTATTCTTAATTGGATTGGGGTAGGCTACTGAAAACATTGCGATAATCCCTCCTATAAGAATAACAGCAACTATTGCAAGCATTATTATCTCATGCTTTCTTGATATTTCTTTTTGTACCATTTTTACACCTTTTTGTTTTTTTATCAAAAAGATGCCAGAAATTATTTTTTCGTAATTTCAGAGCACCTTGTTTGTTTTTATTTTATCAGCCCGTATTTTTTAAGCAGGCTTTTATAAGTCTGGAAATCCTCACCCTCTTTGAATGCCTTTAACTCTGACCTGGGCATATAATTCAGCCATTTATAGCTCATCTTAAGAAACTTCTTTAATTCTTCTTCCTCGCTGTCTATTGTTTCAGAATCATTTTCTCCCTCAATATCCTCATAATTAAGGTTTCTTTTCCTGTTGAATATTCTCATTTTTTTAAGGAACCTTTTAAGTATATTTTCCCTGTCTGACTCCAAATCCTCTTCCTTTTCCTCTATGTCCTCCATGTCTTCCTCCATATCTTCAAGCTCATCTTCATTAACTTCCTCTGTTTCTACAACATCCTGTTCAGGATCTTTTTCATAAGACTCTTTTTTGCCTGCAAATTCAGCATTTATTGTTCTTGCAGGAAAAATATTTCTCAGGCCAAGGCTCCTTAAAGAAGATGACACAGGACTTCTTCTCTTTTTCAGATAGTCATCCATGTTTTTGTTAAATTCTTCCCTGTTCATAGTTATCCTCCCTATTAAAAATAATATTGTTTAAAATACTTAATTAATAGTCATTTATATAATTTACTATAATAATGAAGTTATTATGGCTGTTTTATATTATGTTTTATAATACAGGGTATAAATAAACCTCGATCAGCGCTCCAAGAACCAACAGTATTATACCTATAGCAAAAAATATCAATGCATCTGAGAAAACATGGTGAAACTTTTTTGTGCCTATTTTTTCCCTTATCACGGCTTTTGAGATAGTGCCTCCTGCAACAATAACAAAGAAATAAGCCATTGCCTCAACTATCATATGAGGGAAGAATTTGGCAAACAAACCTGCAAAGCTTTCCACTACACCCATGCCCAGAATCATAATCTTTTTCCTTATTGCAAATCCCAGGGCACTTCCCCAGACAGAGGCGTTCCATGTCAGAAATAATATTGCTCCTGCGCCGTATGCTAAAGACAGAATAAGCATGACTGTAAATACTTTGAGGTTATTCATCAGTATAGAAAAAAAGTAATAGCCTGAGCTTACTGAGCCGCCCACAACAGCTGAATGTGAAAGCTGGGGTGCAAGAAGGTTGATTGAGATTGCAGTATTCATTCTCAAGGAAAGCAGAGTATATGTGATAAAAATGCCTAAAAAAAGGAATATATAGACATAGATAATGTCCCAGTGGTCTTTAATCAACTGCACTAATGAAATTTTCTTTTGCCTTATCTCCTTATTTTCCTCTATTGACAAAAGGGCATTCAGTGATGGCAAAACCAGAATTGATATAAAAGCTATGCTTGCTATTCCCACATCCTCGGGAAATATTATCCATGCGCTTACAATTCCAAGAAAGGAATAAAACATGCCTAATATCAGGGCATGATGCGGCTTTTTCTCAATCCATGTCGGCTTGAATATTTGTTCTAATACCATTTTTCAATAACTTCATAGCTAATAACAGACAGGCATTGTGCACTCTATTGTCCTTCCGCATACCTCTGCCTCATATGTCAGAACCTCTATTTCGCCGCCGTTTTCATAGCATTCATCATAATAATTATTATAAGGCTCACTAAAAGGGGGGCATCCGCATTCTTCCCCTGAAAGAACATCTGAAGCATAACCTTTTATATTTGACCTTTGTGAAGACAAGCCTGAAGGAAGAACAGGAGTAACAGCTGACCAGAAAAAACCAAAAGCAAGAACAACAGCAACCAGCCAGAAATAAGTTTTCCTTTCCTCATTCGTGGATTTTTTCTTCATTATGAATATGTAATGTCAGTTCTTATTTATATTTGTTACGATATTCGCCAAAGGCGAACTTGTTCTTTTTGGGGTAATAGCACTTTAAAAGGGCTATTGGGGACGCCAGGATTTAAACGAAGTTTTTGGACATTTCATTAAAAACTTCACTAAAACCAAGCGACATTCATCTAAAGATGAAGTCCCTTTTTGTTAAGGGTTTATCCGAAGGATACAACCCTTCTTTTGGGGTAATAGCACTTTAAAAGGGCTATTGGGGACGCCAGGATTTGAACCCGGATCCGTTGGTCTCTTCATTGAAAAAATGCCCGTGATTGTTATTTTTGGGTTATCTTTCCAAGACTGGAGCCAACTATTCTAGCCAGATTATACCACGTCCCCCATATATAAGATAAAAACAAAGAAATTATTTATAAAGATTTCCATCAAAGTTATTTCTTATCACATATTCCTGTATGGAATAATAAACTGCATCAGATAATTCTTTAATTTCTTTATCAGAAGCATTGATATAATCTTTTAGCCAGCCACATTCAATAAGAACTACAGGCTTTGTTAACTTATGTCCTGGATCACCAAGAGCAGCAAGATTTCTTATTACAATTCCTTCTTTCAATAAAGAATCCGGTGTTTCAGTTAAAGGATCTGTAGGTATACATTCACTTATTTTATAGCCTTTTTCCCTGAATGTTCTGGATATAATCTTGGCCAATTCCAGAGATTCCTTGTATTTCTCATTATTCGGGCTGATTATGACATGAAACCCTTTATAATTATTGCTCCATGATGCTTTATTGAAATGCAAACTCAAAAGTAAATCACTATTATTCTCAGCAAATACGCCTATGTTATATACTTTTTTTCCTAAATGAACAGGAAGATAAGCCCTTGGCTCATTCGGAAGTCTTTCTCTTGTAGCCATTTCAGTAATTAAAGAATCATTTTTAATCAGACACTCCAAAAAAGCCTTTGTATACTTACCATCAATCTTAGTTCTGACATAATTAATTAAAGGGTCATTTTTAAGTCTTGTTTCTAAACTATCAGCAACAATGCTATTCAATTCATACTCTTCAATCCAGCCATCGTTATCTGTATCAAAATCCTTTCTTCCCTGTCTTGCAGGAAATTTTGCAAAATTGGTTTCATTAGTATGCCCCGGGTCAAGAGTTATATTAAGAATAGGATAATTTATCTTATTATAAGAAAAACCCTTTCTGTAATAATGAAAATAATTGTTATTAAATAAAAAAGCAGATATTAAAAAAGCCCATTTTAATAATGAATTATATGCCCTCATGATACTGAAGAATTGCTCATTCTTTTTTGGATTTTCTTGGTGCCCTGTAAAACATGCAGGTAAAGAAAACCACGGTTAATATACATAGTAAAATAAACAGGTTGACATATGTGCATAATCTGTCTATGTAATCCTTGAACCTCAACTCTTCCCTGTCAATAACCCTCAGCAATATTGCATCACTATTGGTTGTGGCATTCTTTGAATCCATTGCTGTTAAAACCATTTCATCTTCACCATACCAGTTTGGCTCTGGAGTCAGGAATAACCAGTCTCCCTTTATTCTTGCAGATATGTTTTCCATCTCATTTACTGAAAATGTGATTGTATCATTATCAGGGTCATAGAAATAATCCTGAAGGTTTATTTTATATGTTGTATCCTCAGGCCATACAAACTCAATACCTGAAACTGCGGTTTCATTATCTGAAGTATTATTTACTGTAACATTCAGGGGCTCATAAACCTTTGGCATGCCTGAAAACCATATTGCTGCTGCTGAAATAACAATAAATAAGGATAAGATTATTAATCCTGCAGCCTTTCTCTGCTTTATCCTGTTTTTCATCTTAAACTTATAATTAGGAGCCTTATGCTTGACAATCCCCAAAGCCACAAAAGACAATATCAATAATACCAAAAGTGAAAACATAACTTTTTTGCATAAGGTTGAAGCAAAATACTCGTATGCATTCAGCCAGAATGATTTTGGCATGTGGTTTATAATAATGTCATAGCTGTAAGTAAGGTTCTCGCTTTCAAGATAAAAACTGATTGTGCCGTTGTATGTGTTATAAGAAACATTCTCCATATTTACAAATAAATAAGTTAGTTCCCTGTCCCTTGCAGGAAGATATATATTGGTTAAATTATAATCAGTGAAATCAGGACCTTCCCATTCAACAGTGTAATTTCCCGGCTTGGCACCGTAATTCACAAGCAAAAGCGGAAAGTTCTTTGAATATACATTTGTATTGAATTCTGTTCTGTAAGGCTTTACTTTAAAGCATTCCCATGTTATGTCCCTGTCAAAAATAAAGCTGTCTTCTGCACTTATTCCATTAGGCAGGGATGCTGTAACAGTAATCTTATATGACTCATCAATATCAGGCGAATAAGCATAAAACAGTATTGTTTTTGATTCAGATGAATTCAGATAGAAACTGTAATCTGAAAGCTCTGCCCATTCAGGTGCATTAAGGGTCAGATTAAAATAATTTCCTAAATAGCCGCTATTTGTGACCTCTATTTCAGCAGTGTAGAAATCAGAGCAGACCTTTTCTTTTCTTTCAACTTCTTTTATTGTTATCTCAGGCCTGTAACAGTCAAGGATATCAATAACCAAAATAGCTTCACTCTCACTGTTTCCTGTTGCTTCCTTTACAATAACCCTGCTTGAGTTAGAATAGCCTTCTATTCCTTTATCTCTTGGCGGTGTTGCAGTTATATAAACTGTTTTGGATTCTCCCGGAGCTATACTGACTTCAGTTTCATTCATCTCAATAAAAAATGCGGTGCTGTCTATATCTATGCTGTAATTATTTGGAAAATGCATGTTATTGGTTATAGTTACAGGAATACTGTAATAATTATAGGTGCACATGAAATTATATCCCGGAACATCAATATCAAAAGAATAATTGTCTTTTATCTCAACAGCATCAGAATAATGTGCAATCAGCTTGTTTTTCAGTGACCTTATATTAAAGCCTATGTTCTTAATCCCGTTTTCAGTGCATGGAAACCTTGCTTCAGCAATAATGTTCTTTATCTCATTTGGCTCAAGTGTGACATTAAGAGAAGAAAAAAAGACATATTCCCCGCTTTCTTCTGCGCTTATTGAATAAGTCTCAGTGAAAGAGCCTGTATTTTGTAAACTTATATTATAGTAAAAAGGAGTGCATGGGTTTATTGAAAGAGTCTCATTCTCCCCTGCTTCATATAATGGGTCGACAAACATCTTAATATTCTGGCACTTCCCTGTGTTTATAATCCTGTCAAGGGTTTTTTCTATGCCCAGGTTTGACTTCACAGTCATAGTGTAGTCATAGCTTCCTATTTTATTGCAGGGTGTTGTAAGATAAACCAGTATTTTCTTTGTCTCTCCGGGATAAACCTCAAATTTCGTCTCGCTGAATTTTATATTAAATGTCTCTTCGGCATTTGATTCTATAGTATATAAAGAACTGTATGCGCCTGTGTTCTTCACAAAGATCTGGTCAATGTATAGAGAGCATTGGCATAATGAAAGCTCATCATTATAGCTGTAGAGCATGAAATCATTGTATGTTGAATAATAATTTACCTCAAACTCATGATTTACTTCAGCCCCTTCATCAGAATTAACTGCTGGCAAAGAAACTGCTGAAAACAATGTAATCATCAATAGAACAAAGAAAACCCTGGAAACAAAGTACATTGCATTGCTGTTTTGTATTTCTTTCATTGTTAAGGTAATATTAATGTTATTTGATAACCTGCTTGATTAGGCTTATTGATTATGATTGAGTTGATTGATTAATCCACTTATTTAAAATATAAAAAATAAAATAAAAAAAGAAAAAATAAAACCTTTTTAGTAATAGGTTGAGGCTTCTTCTTCAGTTGTATTGGCTGACTTTCCTCTCAGCTTGGTAAAACCAACTATTAATCCAACTATAATGAGGATTATTACCAAAACAACCAATGTTATTTCCAAACCTTCCTTAAGGTTTCCCCATCCTGCACTAACAGGTTCTTTTATGTTTGCTTTCAATGGGATTTCCTGGCTGTCTCCATCTGTAGCAACATTTACTATGAAAACCTTCTCGCCTGCTGCAGCAGCTTCATCAGCTGAAACATACAGGTAAATGGTTTCTGTGTCTTCTCCTGACACTATTACTACATTTGATGGGTCCATGCTGTAGGTTCCCCATGAGATTCCTTCAACACTCAAAGTGTATGTTCTGGCTTCATCAGCAGTGTTTGTAATCATAATAGGGTAAACACCACCGGTTGTTCCAGGAGTTATCTCCTGTGAACCAGGAACATTGATTATTGTCTTAGCTGATTCCTGTTCGCTTTCTTTTGCTTCCTCAAGAACCTCTATTTCGCCGTGTGCAACAGTTGACTCATACTCATCAAATTCAACAGTTACTTCGACATCATAGATTCCTGCTTCTGCATCATCAGGAACTCTAAGCAATAATTCCTCAAATGTGTAGGTTTCATCAGCTTCAAGCTCATCTTCGTCCAGGTATTCTGAATCTTTTATACCCAGTTCAGGAACACTTAATGTAACCTTAAGGTCATCAAGGTCATCATCACCGATGTTTTTTACTTTTACCAAAGCAGTAAAGCCTCTTCCTGGCTTTACACTGTCAGGGCTTATTGAAAAGTCCTTTATGACAATGGCATCATCATCGTCTATTCCCTTTATGTGAAGCTCATAAACATTCTCAAAAGCAATTCCGTCTCTGTCACTGACTCTTATTCTTAACTTGTAGTAGTCTTTGTCCATCTTTGTAGGAACTTCAAGCTCTAAATCCTTATAGCTTGTATCATTCTCATCAAGGTCAAAGCTTTCTGTTCTGTCATAAACAGAGCCTAATTCATAATCACTGTATTTATAGCCGTAAAGACCTGCTTCAATCTCGACATCCTCAACATCTGCTAAAGCCTTTACTCCAACTTCTATCTCAAGTTTCTCTCCACGTCTTACTTCAAGGTTGTCGGTGTGTCCTACCGCAATATCTACTTCGTTGTCATTTATTTCAACTTTTGTTATGTTAACATTAACAGCGCTGACTGTCATTGCCATCATAACAAAGGCAAAAACAAAGACCATCAAAAATTTCAACATTTTCATTTTTTTCCCTCCGATTAAAAATATTTTATAAGCCTTACAGGCTTGTTTCCTGTATTGGATTATAACAGGTTATTACTAGTGAATGGAAATGAATAATCGTTTATAAACTTTTCGATTTTTACTTTTTTAAAGTAGTAATAAATTCACAATGTATCAGTCGTAACTTTTTATTCTATTCCACTATCAAAAACCTGTATTCTGATTCCCTTACCTTTCCGTTGCTTACAGTCACTTTAACCCAGTATTCACCAGGCTCAACATCTATAAATGTTATAAGCTTCTGTGTGGCTGACTCATCTTCATCCAAATCAAATGAGCCTCCTGTGTTTTCTATACCAAGATAAGGTATCATTATCTTAACTCTTAAATCCTCTAAATCTGTTTCTCCGTTGTTTCTTACAGACACTTTCAATATAAGATAATCACTTCCTTCAATCACAAAATCTTCTTTACTGTTTTTGCCGTACAGTTCAATCTCACCTAAGTGGATATCATCCTCAGGCTTATTCTCTTCCTCTGTCTTGTAATTGGTTCTCTCTATTATTCTTGCTGTGGTTGTATCTGTATCTGTTCCTCCGAATTCTCCAATCACAGTTAATCCAATATCATAGTCTCCCTTATGGCCATAGGTGTGGTTTATGTACATATCAGTTGTCTCTGCAGTGCTTCCATCACCAAAGTCCCATATATATAATACTGCATTTTGTGAGCCTGAAGCATCGAATGTTAGGGGCTCATCCACAAAGCCTTTATAAGGGCCGTCAGCATCAGCTGTAACATTATCCTGGATTTGCTCTTCTACTGTGAACAAAGCCTCGTCAGTGTCATACAAGCCTTCAGGATCTTCTGCTCTGAATGTTATTGTTTCTGAGCCTGTCCAGCCTGAATGATAAGTCAAAGTCACAACATGTGTCTGTGAATCTATTTCTACATTAATATCAGCATTTCCTGAATATGAAAAAATTAATTCATCATCTGTATTATCAGGGTCTTCTGTGTAGTCATCCAGATCAAACTCAATAAAAGACTCTCCTTCCATAATTGCCTGGTCCGGAATGTTTTCTATAACAGGAGGCTCGTTTAATGTTTCCTCTTCAGTTATATCCACAAAAACAGACTGAATAGCTGTATCTCCGTTGTGGTCCTCCACAATCAGGGTTATATATTCAGAGCCTTCTGCTGCTGGATAAACATACAGGGTCTGTCCTACAACATTTGCTGTAAAATAATCCCCTGATACCCCGCTTACATACCAGATTAAGTCTATATTATAATAGTCATCCTCAATATCATGTCCGTATGTGTTTAAATCCAATGAATAGCCTACATTGACAGGTATTTCTATATCAGGAATCACTGGCTGTATGTATGGAGGATTATTTAATATCATAATATTTGCCTGCTCCATATCGCCTGTTCCGTCTGTAAAATTAAAGGCAAATGCAAAGACTTCTCCTATGCCCAGAAATGAATCTGACAAAGGAATATTATCTAATGCATACCTGTAGGTATTGGTTGCATCATCATAGCCTACTTCATAAAGGTCAACCTGATCATTTTGTCCTACTAAGGTTGAAGAAGTAACAATATCCTCATCTATGAATTCTCCAGTTACAAGATCTATAATCTGGAATGAAACATATAATCCTTCATATCTGTAAAACTCATTATCCCTGAATATATAGGCTGAATCATTATATGTATGAAGGTTTATTATATTATAATCTGAAGCCTGCTCATACACTGTAAAGATTGCCCTTGGGTATGTGTCATCATCAGGAACAAATCCTTGTTTTTCTGCTGTTCCATATACTGTGAATGTTCCAAGCTCAGTCATAATCCTTTCAACATTGCAGTTTCCGTGGTTATCTGTAACACAGCTTCCGAAATCGCCGTTGCCTAAATAATATAATGAAACATCTACATCCTCTTCAGGATTTCCTTCATTATCTTCAACATTAACACTGCATATCTGATGCTCATTTATAACAACATTATCAAAGCAGTCAATTGAGGTTATTGTTAATTCCTCTTCAGGCTGCTCTTCTTCGATTATTTCTATATCAGCATCATCTGCTGCACTATCACCATCAAAATCTGTAACAATGCATTCAGGATTATAGTTTCCTGTTTGTGTATAAACATGATTTAATATTCCGTTTGTGCTGGTTACATCCTGGAAATTGCCGTTGCCTTCTGCATCTATTTCAATAGTCAAAGGCTGATTTCCGCCAGTAGCTGAGCAAACTAACTCTACATTATCATCAACATAAGCCTGTGAAGGCACAGTTAACTGAGCACTTGGTGTTCTGTCAGGCTCTATTGGTACAGAATTGCTGTCATCAAAAATCTGTATGAATATAACCTGTCCGCCCTGTGTATAGGTATAGCCTACTGCGCATATAACCTCATGATTTGCATATTCAGAAAGAGCAGATGCACTCAAAGCCTGTGTGCCCAGGTAATCCCAGGTTGCTCCTGTGGCATCGCTTTTCCATGCTATTGTATAAGGATTAATATCATCCACACTTACTTCCTGTCCGTCTACATCAATATGGCAGAACAAGTCTGTTTCACCCACTATTGCTGTTTCCGGGGTGATTATTGTTGTGGTATCTGCCAATGCACTTGCAACTGTTAAAACTAACAGTGCAAAAAAGATTATTGGTAAAATCAAAGTTTTCTTATTCATTTTTATACCTCATTTGTATTTTGTTTATTGTTAATAATTGAAACCTGCTCCTATCTCCACAAATTCCACATTTGATTCTCCTGCCCTGATTATCTTACTTGGCTGATTGGCAATATTATCTAAGCTATATCTTTCAGCCCCCATTTCGAAAAATATATGTTTCGGGGGGATTGTAATACGTATTTTGCCTCCCAATTTAGTATATTCCAGATGAGGATTAGGGTTTGTTGTTCCTTCATGAATTTCTAAAATATTGTGGTCTTCATTGCCTTTCACATAATTTAATTCTGCTGATACAATTCCATTATTATATCCCCCCACAATTCTAAATTCATTTCCGCTGAATTTTGAATCAGTTATGCTGTTATGGGAATTAATTGTACTGCCTCCCTGCAGTTGTTTTGTTTCTGAATCAACAATTAAAGAACTCTTTCCATCCAAAACAATTCCATATCCTCCTTTAAAATAAATATTTCCTATGTCTGTTTTTAATCCCAGAAGCAATTTAGCCTGATGTTTATTTAACTCTCCTGAAGTAAGGGTTTCTATTCCTAACACATCACTGAAAGCATATTCTTCATCCTCAATTTTATTATATTCCCCATCAACACCAAGATCCAGCCTTAATATTATGTCCCCTAAATCCAAACCAGGAGTCCATTCAAAACCACCTGAAATGTTGGTCCTCTTGTGTTTATAACCATCTTTATCCTGAAGATGGCTTCCTCTTAAATAGGCTTCTGCATTAGGCCCTTCAGCTGAAACAAGCAAACCTAATCCTTCTGTTGCAGCTTTATATTCTAAAAGGTCAACAAATTTTTTGTAATTACCAATCTTGACCTGAACAGAAGTATATAAACTCATATCTTTCAAAGGATCTACATTGTTTCCTGTTTTAGATGATGTTATTATATTAGGATTTTCTATCTCTTCCCAGTTAATTTCTTCTTCTGCTTCTGAAGGAATATATTGCTCTTTAAAAATTATGCCTTGATCACGTTCGGCTTTTAATTCTGCTACATCCTCAAACAAATCACGTAAAGAAAGATTATATATTTTAAGATCTTCATTAAGTTTATTTATTTGATTTATTAAATCATCAGGCATATTTTCTTTTTTTGATATAGAACCTTCCATTCTTTTTAATCTGGAATTTAATTTATCATAAGAAGATTTCAAATCAGAAATATCATCTTCTGAAAGATTATATTTAGATTTTAAATAATCATCAAAAAGACTATATGGAATTTCGATTCTTTTTGTTTTTCCATCTATATCTAATGATAAAGTAACAAGACCTAAATCTAGACCTATATTAAGAAACTCATCTAATTTTCCTATAACAGATTTCTCTTCATTTCTAACCTCTTCAATTACAATTTTATTATTAGAATCATTATAAGACTTATACTCAGCAACATTTTTTGGATTTGGATTTGCAGTGGCACTTATTATTTCCAACAAAGTTAATGCATTCATTTTCTACCCCTCCTTAAGGTTTAATATTAAACTGATTTTATTCTGGTTTTTATCTTCAGAGGCTTGTAATTTAACGTCTGAAAACAAATATTTTACTTTAAAGTGATAACAAAGTAATATTATTTAATATATAAAGGTTTCGGTTTTGTATTTATCATACAATAGTAACATAATTTTAAAGTCGATAAAATATAAGCCATAAAGGCAAAAAAACAGAAAAAGATAATATTTATATAAAACACATAACTAATAAAAAACAATGAAATGCTTAGTCACAGGGGGGGCAGGATTCATAGGCTCAAATATAGTTGATAATCTTATTGAAAAAAACCATAAGGTCATTATAATAGATAATCTTACAACAGGAACAAAAGAAAACATAAATGAAAAAGCTGTATTCTATGAAATGGATATAAGGGATAAAAAAGTTGAAGATGTTTTCAAAAAAGAAAAGCCTGAGATAGTTTTCCATACAGCAGCCCAGATAGATGTAAGGAAATCTGTAGAAGACCCTATATGGGACTCAGAGATAAATATTTCAGGCTCTTTAAATATTTTAGAAAACTGTAAAAAATACAATGTAAAAAAATTTATTTTCTCATCAACAGGAGGGGCTATTTACGGGGACACTGAAAACATACCAACAACTGAAAAAGAGGAAGCAAAGCCGATAAGCCCTTACGGCATTTGTAAATTAAGTGTGGAAAAATATCTCCATTATTACGGGAAAATATTTGGTCTGGATTATGTATCATTAAGGTATTCAAACGTTTACGGACCAAGACAGAATTCTAAAGGAGAAGCAGGGGTTGTGGCTATATTTATTGATAAAATTCTAAACAATGAACAGCCTTTAATAAATGGAGATGGCAAACAAACCAGGGATTATGTTTTTGTTAAAGATGTAGTTAATGCAAACATGCTTGCTTTTGAAAAAAACATTACAGGCATATATAATATAGGCACTGCTAATGAAACAACTGTAAATGAAATATTCAGGTTAATCAATAAAAATCTCGGAAATAAGGCTGAAAAAAAACATGCTCCTGCAAAAAAAGGAGAACAGCAAAGAAGCTGTTTAGACTACGGCAAGGCTGAAAAAGCCCTGGGCTGGAAGCCTGAGTATAATATAGAAAAAGGAATAAAAGAAACTGTTGATTGGTTTAAGAATAAAGATAAAAATTAATAATCACCTGAACAACTTTCTGAACAATAACTTAAAGAAAATCCTGAAAGCATTCAGGCTTCTCTGCCCTTTGTTTAATGAATAATTAGTGTATTTTATTGAAACAGGAACCTCTTTATAAGGAATATTTTTCTTTATTATCTCTTCTACAATCTCAGAAGCATGCTCCATTCCATCAAAATTTATTTGAATCTTTTTAGCTGCTTTTCCCGATAAAGCCCTGAAGCCGTTGTGTGCATCACTAAGCTTTACACCATAAAAAATAAAATTGACAAAAGTCCCTGTTTTTAAAAATAGTTTTCTTATAAAAGGAATCTTAGTTTCCCTGCTTTTTTTGTTCTTATCTTTTAAAAACCTTGAACCAAGTGTAACCTCAACCTCTCCTTTTTTAATTGGCTCTAATAATTTTTTAATCTCTTTGGCTATATGCTGGCCGTCTGCATCAAAAGTTACAATAATGTCTGCATTTTTCTTTAAAGCAAAATCTATTCCTGTCTGCAAAGAAGCCCCCTGGCCTCTGTTTATAATGTGCTTTAAAACATGAACCTTCTGCTTTCCGGCTTTTTCATAGGTTTTGTCTTTAGAGCCGTCATCCACCACAACTATATTATTATAATTGTTTTTCTTTAACTCTTTTATTACATCAGCTATGGAATTCTCCTCGTTATACGCTGGAATTACAATGAATATTTTTGGTTTTTTCTTTGGCATTTTTTCCTCAATTAATGGGGCTTTAATTTTTTCCTTTAAACGCCCCATAAGTTCCTTTTACGAGATTTTTGAAAAATCTCTGCAGGAATTACAATGAATATTTTTGGTTTTTTCTTTGGCATTTTTTCATATTATATTGTTATAAGAATAACTCCAAATATTATAAATATTACCCCCAGCCATTTATTCAGGTTCATTTTTTCTTTTAATATCAAAACACTGAATATGATAACCCATATGTAACTTAAGGAAGTTAAAGGATAAAGAACAGAAACTTCTGCAAGCTTTAAGCCATAAACAAATAATATTACTGAAATAATATATATAAAGACTGCAAGGTAAAACCTGTATTTTCTGAAAAAATTCAGATTAAAACTAAAATGCTTTGAAACTTGTTTTAACAACAAAGCTCCTATAGCTCCTAAAAAGGTTGCAATGATTACTAAGATTAAAGCGGTTGGATTAATCATGCTGCACCACCTTTTTTCATAAAGAAAGAACCTGACATTATAAACATAATGGCTGTTGTTTTTAATATTGTTATAGGCTCATCAAACATAAAATATCCTATAAATAAAACCCAGATAAAGCTTAAGGATATTAAAGGATACATTAAAGATAAATCAGCTAATTTAAAAGCATAAAGCATTGTGAATGTGGCTATCCCGTAAACAACAAAGCCTGAAAAAAGATTGAGGTTTAAAAGGCTTAGCCAATTTAAGGAAATTTCTGCTGATGATAATTTAAGGAATATCTGTCCTAAGGCTGTAAACAAAGTAGAAAAAACCATTATTGAAAAAGCAGTAAGGATTTTTTTGTTTTTATCTTTTTTAACCATTTTATTCATAATCAGGCCATTTAACTTTCCATACAATTATCTTGTCGCCTGTAAAGCTGTTGGTTTTATAGAACATCTCAAAATTATCCAGAGTCATTCCCTCGAGATAGAACAATTTTGTGAATATTGACTCACTGAAAACGGGGTCGCAAACAAGAGACATATAAGTCTCGTTTTTATTTGCTATAACTATGTCAAAACCAAGCTCAGGATTATCAAAAACATATTCCTCTATATTATTATTGTTATAAAACAAAACAGCATGTGGCTTTAGGTTTTTAGTGCCTGCAGTTAAGCCAGTCTGGGTGTTTATGAAATTTATAACAAAACTGCTGCTGTTAAGATTATTCAAGTCAACTTTTATGCTGTCAATGACCACAGTCTGCTGGGAATCCTTACTTATTAATTTGTTATAATCGCATTCAACAACAACATCATCCTGTGTGCATTTTACAGTATCTGAAGTTAAGTAACTGGGCCATGGGCTTATCCATGCATTTGCTTCTCCCTCGCCCATAAAAGACTGGACATCATAATAATACTGTGAGGCTTCATTCTCATCCCAGTTAAACTTGTCCATCAATGAGGGAACTGCCTCTTCATAGGTTTTCTTTTTTGTGTTTACATAAATGAAAGACTTGGTGAAGTTCCATCCACCGAAATGCCCCCATACTCCTGCTTTTCCAACCATGTCCTCTGAGGTAATAAAATAATCCTCAGGAGGACTGCAGTGGGTATTCCTGATGACTTTATTTATTTGTTCTTCGGTTAATCCCAGAGAATCCAATTTATCTTCTGCTTCATCTTTTTCCATCAATATTATTTCATTCAGGACATCTATTGTTTTTAAGCTGTCATTATTTAATGCCTCATTCAGGTAATCAAAGCCGTTTGTTGCACCGCAGTCCAGCATCCTTAATATTGCTATAGACTGCTCTTCTGAATCTGTAAGCATAAGCTTGCCCAGCCAATGGGCCTGAGGCCTGTTCTGTCCTCCTCCATCCAGAGTTACCCTTCTGTCTGCAACAAACTTGAACCAGTGGCCGAAGTCCCACCAGGAGTTTATTATAGCATCCTGTGATGATTCATTCCTTATCTGTGTCAGTGCATTATACCAGGCATCATTCATGCTCGGGATTTCGCCTTTTGCAGTATTATGGGCAGAGCTCATGAAAGGAATTAATATTAATAAGGATAAAACACTAATTACGATTGCTTTTGAAAGAGTTTTATTAAGCTCAAACTCCTTTCTTATTAGTCTTGACAGCATATCTGACAATATGCCTGTGAATAAGCCAAAAGCCAGGGCAAATGCAGGGACTAATAATAAGATAAACCTTACTCCTTTTCTTGATGTATATATCCCGCCGATAAGCCATAATGTGATAAAAACAGCATATTTCACATCAATATTTTCATTTTTCATTAAAATAATTATCAGGCCAATTAACAAAGGAATGAATATTATGAAAAGGTAGGGTATTGTGCTTAAGCCCAGAGCATAGGGGCTTATAAGGAAAAGGAATAATAATACTGAAATAACTATAAATAACCATTCTTTAGGCTCAATTTTCTCTAATTTTTTATCTATTAATGTAATGATTGTTCCGAGCAGGGCTATGAAAAAGAATATTTTCCCGCCAAGGCTGTTTACTATGCTTTTTAATGAAGAAGGGTTTAATTCGGCAACAGTTGTATAAACATTAGGCCATAAGTCTGATTTAGCTGCAACGTCTATTGTCTGTGCTTGTTCCAGAGCCTCAAAAGGGCCTGTATAAAATTTTTCAAAATTACCAAAATATGAAACTGCTAAGGCTGAAAAAACCATGAATACCAGAATTACCAACAAAGTGTTTTTTAACTTGGGGTTTGTAAAAACCTTTTTCAGATTGTTTTTGTTTTCAATAAATAATTTTACAAGCAAGTAAACAATATAAATCAACAATGTCCCAAGAACAACATCAAATATATACCACCACCCGCTCCATGCCCAGCTGAACAATCCTACTGAAATTCCTCCAAGAACTGCATAGGATATTCTTTTTTTAATAGTGTCTGCCTCAAAGCTCTCAAGGAAAAACCATGCTATTAATAAAGGGAAGAAGAAATTATATGCGTCTGTATCAACAAAACCTGCTGCTGTTCTTCCAATCAGAACAGGATGTATTCCCACCAACATTGCAGAAATAAATCCCCCGAAATTGCCTGCTTTTTTTCTTACTATAAAGAAGGCAGGAATTGTGGCCAGCATTGATATGAATAAAGGCAGAATAAAAACAGCAGAAGGGAGAGTTGTGTCTTTGTTGAAAAAATGTGCTATCTTATAAAAA
This sequence comes from Candidatus Woesearchaeota archaeon, assembly GCA_016928115.1. GTDB lineage: Archaea > Nanobdellota > Nanobdellia > Woesearchaeales > UBA9642 > JAFGLI01. Next base: position 33,233 of record JAFGLI010000007.1, read on the forward strand.
TTATACTCCATAAATGTATGCAGGTCCATGCCGCTAAATTTTGGCTTTTCTTCAGTTGGAATTCCTAATGGAGCCAATTTGTATGTGTTATAATATGTGCCGTTAACCTCAATATCCCAGGTATGGCCTTTCTCAATCATATTCTGTGTTTTTCTGAGGTACTGGTAAGGATCAATAGCTAAAAGATAAGTCTGCCCGTCCTCATATTTCATTCTTGTTTTAAAATAATCGGAAGTTGCCTGTATTTGTGATTCTATATCATCCTTATTTTGCTTTAACAGCTCATTGAACTGCTCATTAACAACACTGTTTCTCTGTGCATTAGGCAGGTTGGGATACTGCTTTGCTACTTCATCTGCAAGATTATTTTTTATATTATTATATACTGTTGACCTTGCCCAGTCATCTGTTATAGGCAGGTTTATAGGATGTGCCCTGTAATAAGCAGAAAAGAACATAGGTATCAGTATTAATATAAGGATTAGCCATGCTGCAGTATTTTTTCCGGAAAAGAAATTCTTTATCTTTGAAAAATCAAAAGAAATTTCAGGCTCCTTTTCCTTTTTTTTCTTCCCCATATTAAACCCTGAACATAAAGGATAAAAGGTTATTTATAAAATTTATCCTATAATTACAAAAGATATATAAAATAGTTTTGTTTCATTCCCAATAGGGTGTTTAAAATGGAGATAATACAGGTTTTGGTTATAATTTTTGCTGTTTATTTAATAGTAAAGGTTATATTTAATTTTAAAAGGGAAAAGATATCCTTGAGTGAATTCATATTCTGGGAGATATTGTGGATATTGCTGATTATTCTGGCAGTTTTTCCACGAAATTTTAATACAATTGCAGAAAAAATAGGTGTCAGCAGCATATTCAACCTTATTGTTTATATCAGCATTATCCTTTTGTTTTTTCTGATATACAAATTATACATAAAAAGCGAAGAGCAGAGGGAAGAGATAACTAAATTAGTAAGGGAAATAACACTGAAAAAGAAAAAATGAATAAGAGAATTTGTTTTTCAAACCCCACTTTGTTAATGAAGAGGCCAATAGCCCAGATTAGTGAAAAGGTTAATGGAAAAGTTAAGGTTTTTACTCCTAGAAAAGCTTTTTCTGATAAGGATAATTCCATGCATTACTCAAAGTTGAAAGTTGATGTTGAAAGTTATCCCTGCTTTAGTTTAGGTATGGGTTTTGAATGGCCTGTTCCAATTTGTTTTTTGCCCAGGGCATGGAAAGTTTTAAGGGATAATGATATTATCCATATGTGGGTTCCGTTTTATTTATCCCATACGATGATGGCTGTTCTGAAGAAATTTTTTTTCAGGAGGAAGAAATTAATATTAACCATGGACACCATTCCTGCTTATTCTTTTTCAATGGGAAAATTTATGGATTTTTTATTTAAGGTTTATTTTAAAACCTTTGGGAGAATAGTATTTTCTGCTGCTGATGAAATTACATTATATGGTGAGTCTTTTAGAAAATATGCTGAAAAAGCAGGAGTTCCTGTAAAGAAAATAAGGATAACCCCAACAGGCATTGATGTTAATGTTAAGAAAAGCGACAGGGACATAAGGAAAGAGTTCGGAATAGGAAAAAATGAAAAGATTGTTCTGGGCATAGGAATATGCAACAACAGGAAAGGTATAGATAATTTTGTAAAAACTGCTGAAAAATTTAAGAGAAAGGATGTTCATTTCATATGGGTCGGAGGGGGGAGTAAACTAAATGAATTCAAAGCACTTAACAAAAGGTTAAATGCTAATATCATATTTACGGGATTTCGCAGGGATGTTTATAACTTTTATAACCAAGCAGATTTGTTCTTTTTTCCTTCAAGAGGAGAGGGTTTGGCGGGGGTTATAATGGAGGCAATGGTTTACGGACTGCCTGTTGTTAGCTCAGATATTGCAGGCAACAGAGATTTGATATCAAACAACAGAAACGGCTGCTTATGCAAAAAAGAGGATGTAAAAGGCTATGCAAGAAAGATAAATACTCTTTTGGAGAATAAAAAATCAAGGGATAAATTTATCAGTAATTCAAAGGAAAAGATAAAGAATAAATATGAATGGGGGAAGAATATCAAGGGTTTTATGAGGTTGTATGAATGAAAAAGAAAAATATTCTGATTTTATTAACATCTTCTTATGGTGGGGGAGCAGAAAGACTGGTTCTGGACCAAATGAAATATCATAACAGGAAAAAATTCAATTTATATGTCAGAACATTAAGAAAAGGCAACTTAGAAAAAGAGTTTATTAATACAGCTGAAAAGAATAATGTTGATTATGAAAGTTTAGATTTAAAGAGTAGGTTTTCCTTGATTGGCTTGTTTAGATTGAATAGTATGATTAGAAAAAATAAAATAAATTTAGTTAATACATCCTTGATAGAAGCAGATATGTATGGTTTTTTTCTTAAATTATTAAGTCATGAAACAAAATTTATTTCTGTAAGACAAAACAAAAACCAATTCAGAAAAAATAAGATTTTTGGTATTTTAAACTATGTTTTTTCCTTAGTAGATAAGAAGATAGTTTGTGTTTCAAAAAGTGTAAAAGAATTTATCAATAAATATGAATATATCCCTGAAAAAAAACTAGATGTAATCTTTAATGCTGTGGATATAAAAAGATTCGAGAATACTAAGAAAGATAAAAAACTAAGAAAAAGTTTTGAGTATAAAAATAAAAAAACATTTTTAATAGGTCTTGTGGGCAGGTTAAACAAGCAAAAAGGGCATAGGTATTTGTTCCGTGCTTTAAATATTCTTAAAGATAAAAGATACAAAAACATAAAATTATTAGTAATTGGTAAAGGTGAGCTTGAAGAAAGACTAATGAAACTCAGGAAGGATTTAGGATTGGATAAAGAAATAGAATTTCTGGGTTTTAGAAAAGATATTGATAAGATATATAAGATACTGGATTTATTCTGTCTACCCTCAGACTTTGAAGGCCTGCCCTTGGCTTTAATGGAAGCAATGGCTTCAGAATGCTGCTGTCTGGTTTCAGATATTCCTGAAAATAAGGAACTAACAGATAACAAAAAAAATGGCCTTACTTTCATAAGAGGAAACCATAAAGATCTTGCTGAAAAAATAGAAGATTTATATAATAACACCAAATCAAGAAAAAAATACAGTAAAAAAGCTAATGAGAAAATTAAAAAAAATTATGATATTAAAAAGATTACAAAACAATATGAAGAATTATGGTCAAGATTAATTTAATTATAAAGGTGATATGAATGAAAATATTAATAACTGGAAGCAGCGGAACAATTGGAACAAGACTGTGTGAAAAACTAATAGAAAAAGGTCATGAAGTAATTGGCATAGATTGGAGAAAAAACAAGTGGAATAAACAAATAGATGAAAAAACAATCCATATGGACTTAAGGGAAAAAGAAAAGATTCTAGAACAATTACCTAAAGACATTGATTTGGTTATTCATTTAGCCGCAAATGCAAGAGTATATGATTTAGTTGTAGACCCTTCAAGAGCAAGGGATAACTTTGAGACATTATTCAATGTTCTTGAATACACAAGACAAAACAATATAAAAAAATTCATGTTCGCATCATCAAGGGAAGTGTATGGAAATTCAGAAAAAATAACACATAATGAAGAGGAGGCTTATGTAAAAAACTGTGAAAGCCCATATACTGGCTCAAAAGTTGCAGGTGAATCAATGGTTCATGCTTATCAGCAGTGTTATGGAATAAATTTTGTAATATTCAGGTTTTCAAATGTCTATGGGATGTATGACGACAGTAATAGGGTAATCCCTTTATTCATTGAAAAAGCAAAAAAAGGAGAAGATTTAATAGTTTATGGAAAGGAAAAACTATTGGATTTTACTTATATTGATGACACTATAAATGGAATTATAAAATGCATAGAGAAATTTGATGAAATAAAGAACGACACATTCAATTTATCTTATGGGAAAGGAAATACAATATTAAAGGTGGCTGAAATAATTAAAAACAAAATCAATTCTGATATAAAAATAATAATAAAAGAAAACAGAACTGGAGAAGTCGTTAAGTTTGTTGCAGACATAAGCAAAGCCCAAAATAAGCTGGATTATAAGCCTGAAATAAATATAAAAGAAGGAATTAAAAATTCAATTGAATGGTTTGAAAACAATGTGAAAAAATAAAAATGAAAAAAATAAATCTAATCAATAAAGACATAAAAGAAAAGAAGTTTAAAAAATTGTTCAAAAGATTTTACAGAGAATTTCTAAGAAAAATATTTAAATTACAGTCTTCAAAAAACAAAGTTAAAATTTTAGAAGAAAAATGGGATAATTTAATAGTTCTGGATGCATGTAGATACGATTATTTCAAAGAAATTTACAGTAATTACTTAAAAGGAAAACTAGAAAAGAAACTTTCTTTAGGAACTAATACTAAAGAATGGTTAGGTAAAAATTTTAATAAAAAAACAGATATAGTTTATATAAGTTCAAATCCTTTTGTGAATAATCTAAAAAGAAAAAAAGAACCATGGAATAAAAATTTCTATAAGATAATTTCTTTATGGAATACAAAATGGGATGAGAACTTAGATTCTGTCCATCCAAAAGAAGTCGTTAAAATAGCAAATGATATAGACAAAAAATATCCAAACCAAAGAAAGATTATCCACTTTATGCAGCCTCATTTACCTTACTTAAATAAATCCAAAGAATTTAATAAAAAAATATTCGAGAAATCAAGAGAAGGTAAATTAAATAAAAAAGATATTGAAGAAATGAAAGAGGCATATAGAGAAAATTTGAAAATAGTATTAAAGGAATTAAAGAATTTAAAACTAAAAGGAAAAACAATTGTTACAGCAGACCATGGAGAATTATTTGGAGAGCATGGATTATATTTACATCATGCAGGGATTTATTTTAAAGAATTGGTTGAGATTCCTTGGTTTGTTATGAAAAAAAGTAAAAAAGAAAAAATAGTTGACAAGATAAAGATCTAAAATGTCAAAGATAAACATATTCACAAATGCAGACTTTGGAAATAAAACTAATCTAAAGACTAAAGAGGTCTCACATATAATCAAACCCTTAGATAAAAATATAGAAAATATTTATTGTAGAAGTTGTTATGGTGTAAATGATAAAAGATACAATGCTTTAATCCCTTTCCAAGACCGAATACCTAAAATCATGTATGTTTTGGGTTTGTATAATAAAACCCATAATTTGTTCGATTGGTTTGCTTCTAAAAAGAAAATAGACAATGGTTCAATAAATATATATTATCCTCATAAGTTCTACAATACAATAAAGAAAAACAAAAAAAATTTCAACATTGGTTTCATTGCTAGCATATTAGAATTAAAATTTCAATATTTAAAATACTTTAATTACATTTTAGTTCTTTCCGATTATAATAAAGAATTATTACTCAAGAAAAAAATTCCAAAAGAAAAAATCTATATAACTCCATTGGGTGTAGATACAGAAAGGTTTAAGCCGGGAAAAAAGAAAGATGATGTTTTCAGGATTATAGCAGTGGCAAATTATGGTTTATTAAAGGGGTTTCAATATCTGCTTAAGGCATGGGAAGAACTAAATCTGAAAAATGCAGAATTGATTTTTGTAGGAAATCCATCAAAAGAAATGAAAAAAACCACTAAAGAATATAAAAAGAAGCTTGATAATTTCAGGACTGTTCCCCACACTGACCCTGTTGTGTATTATCAAAATTCATCCCTTTTGGTTCACCCTTCACTAACAGAAGGCTCTGCAAAAGTGATTTATGAAGCAATGTCCTGCGGTTTGCCTGTGATTACAACATTTGAATCAGGCTCTGTTGTAAGAGATAAAAAAGACGGATTTATCATACCAGCAAGAAATAGTAATGCAATAAAGGAAAAAATATTGTATTTCCATAATAATCCTGAAAAAATAAAGGAAATGGGTAAAAATGCAAGGGAAAACATTCTAAAAAATTATACCTGGGATCATTTTTCAGAAAGGGTTTATAAAATTATTAAAGATATTTGTAAAAAGGAGGGGTTAAAATTAAATTAATCATAAGAGATGATGACTTATCATACTTCGCAAAGCCGGAACAATTAACTAATCTGTATAAAGAAATATGGGACAAATATCCTGTTCATTTTGCTGTTATTCCTAATGTTTATACAAGGCAAAAAGAAGTTCCTGAAAACATAAAGCCGGAAAATGATTTCTATAAGATAAATAAAAACAAAGAACTGGTTAAATTTTTAAAACAAAAAATAAAAGAAGGAAAAATAAGAATATGGCAGCATGGCTTTACACATAAGAACTACGGCAATAAATTTGAGCTGGAAAGAAAAAATAAGAAACAAGTATATAAAGAATTAAAACAGGGAAAAGAACTCCTTGAAAAAACATTCAATATAAAAATAGACACTTTGGTCGCACCTCATGATAGGTTTTCAAAAGAAGCCATAGAAGCAGCAGAAAAAATAGGCTATGAATATATATGCAGAGGTTTTTCTCCTTTGCCAAGGGAAATTCAATGGAATAATCCAAAATACTTAATATCGTACTCAAAACTATTTTTATTTTTATTGAAAAAAGGAAGAAAATACAGGTATCCAAAAATACTAAACTTTGGAAAACACAAAGAGATTTACAGTTACAGGATTCAACACATAAATAAAAACAATATGAACAAAATATTAAAACTGCATAAAAATAATGTTTTATATATAACCAATCATTATTTAAACCTAAACAAAAAAGAAACAGAAATAATAAAAGAAATAATAAAGAGAGTAAAATGAACAAAACCATATTAATAGGATTAGACGGAGCAACATGGAATAATTTAATGCCATGGATAAAACAAGGGGAACTTCCTTTCTTCAAAAAAATAATTGAAAAAGGGGTTCATGGAATAAACCAAACAACAATTCCCTGCCAGACTTCGCCCGCCATACCTTCTTTTTACACAGGGTTGCAACCTACAAAAACAAAAACATTCGGTTTCAGGAAATATGATGGAAAAATAATATCATCAAGAGATATTAAAGGAAAAAGATTATGGGATATAATTGGAGAAAACAATTATAAAAGCTTTGTTTCTGGCTTAAGAACAACATATCCTCCGAAAATAAAAAACGGTGTTTTAATTTCTTCTATATTAGTTCCTTCTGAGGATTCAGATTTTGTTTATCCTGTTTCTGAAAAAAAATACTTTAAGGATTTTCTTGAAAATGAAATTGGACTGAAAAAAAGGAAGAACTTAAAAAAAAATAACCGGCCTAAATTACTTCAAATAATAATAAAAATAACTAAAAACCAAATTGATTTAATAAACAAATACATAGAAAAAAAAGATTTTGATTTTATTCTTATCTATTTTGGCGTTACAGATAGCACACAACATGCACTATGGAATTCACAGAATTTAATTTTAAAATTATATAAATTTTTAGATAAAGAAATAAGACAACTTAATGAAAAATACCCCAAACATAATTTTCTGTTTTTCTCAGACCATGGTTTTGGAAAAAGCCCTGAAAAGGCTTTTTATATTAACAAATGGCTGTCTGATAAACAATATCTTTTTTATAAAAATAAATTAACAAAAACTCTTGGCTCAATATTTAAAAAAGCATATTATAAAATAGGGCTTTGGATGGAAAACTCGCTTCCTCAACCAATTTACAGAAAAATTTATTCTTTAGTAAAAAAAGGAAGCAGAAAAGAGAAAAGCCCCATAAATATAGACCCTATTGAAACAGACACTATGTTTCTGAATATGAAAAAAACCAAAGCTTATTTAGACCAGAAATGGGGTATAAAAATAATAAGAAAGAATGTAAATAATTATGAAAAATTCAGGAATAAATTAATGGAAGAAATAATTAAGATAAAAGATAAAAAAGGAAATAAAATTTTCAAAGAGGTACATAAGAAAGAAGAACTCTATAAAAATGCAGATAAATATGATATAATCCCTGATATAATAGTTACTCTCAACCAAGAATATGAATTCAGAACAGGATATAATAAAAAAATAATAGAAACATTAAAAGTAAAAAGAGGAGTAGAAGGCTCTCATGAATACCAAAGAAATGCTGTTTTCATGGCTTATGGTCCTGATATAAAAAAAGGAAAAGCAAACATTGAAATCTATGATATTGCCCCAACCCTTCTGCATATGTATAATATCCCTATTTCTAAAGAAATGGATGGAAAAGTCTTAAAAGAAATATTCAAAAAGAATTCAGAGCCTGGGAAAAGAAATGTAAAATACAAAAAAGAAAAAGGAGTTATAAATGATATTAAAATATAAAAAAATAAAAAAATACGGCTCTTCGGAGTATTATCTTTCTGAAGACAAAAAATTCTTCATAAAAACAAATTCATCAAAAAAAGAATATCAAAACCTAAAAAAATACTGGAACAAAATCAAGATAAAAAATCTCAGGTTTATTGAGCCTGTTGAATTCTCAGAAAAAGAGAAGATACTGATTACTAAATATGAAAATGCCCCTTCATTAATTAACATATCTAATCCAAAAATTTATTATAAATTCGGAAAGAAACTAAAAGAATTTCATAATTCAGGTTTTTCACACAGTCATTTGCAGTTTAATGATGTGCTCTACAAAAAAGAAGAATTCATCCTTACAGATTTAGGAAATTTAAATGAAAAAGATAATATTATTGATTTGGTTAAACTAAAACTAAGCCTTAATTTATTTAGATTAAAAAAGCCCTGGCTTTGGAAAAGATATACTGTTTGCTTTAAATCATTCATTAAAGGATATAATTTTAAGGAAAAAGATAAAATGAACAAAGAATATGAAAAATGGATAAACAACAGAATAGATAATCTTTTAAAAAAGAACAGTTTCCTTTCTAAAATCAAAGGATATATTTTAAAAATAAATAAGAAAATGGGTTTATTAAAATGAATCAAGACAAGGATACATTTAGGGGAAAATTGTTTGTAAAATTTATAAAAAATTATTTTAAAAAACCTTTAAAAGAGCTAAAAGTATTAGACGTTGGATGTAAATATGGGGCATTTAGTTTTGAATTAGCTAAAAACTTTAAAGAAGTTATTGGAATAGATGTAAATAAAGAGGCTTTGAAAGAAACAAAAGCCAAAGCCGAAAATATAAAAAATCTTAAAATAAAAGAAGAAAGCATATTAAAAACAAGTTTTAAGAGCAATTCTTTTGATTTAATAACAATGGAAGGAGTTCTGGAATGGGTGGGAATAACTAATCCTGACCTAAAAGCAATTGAATGCCAAAAAAAAGCTTTAAAAGAATGTAAAAGAATTTTAAAGAAAGATGGAATAGTATATGTAGGTATTGAAAACAGACTTTGCCCTTATTTCTGGCTGCAGGATCCTCATGGAAAACTGCCTCTTACTGTTATTCTGCCAAGATTTTTATCAAAACCATTATATAAAATGATAAAAAAATCTTATTACGGACAGAATATTCTTGGTTATTGGGGCTATAAAAAATTATTTAATAATATTTTCAATAATCCTGATATCATGATTCCTTTGCCACATTATAAATATTTATATGAAGTTTCTTCTTTTGATAATAATGAACTTAGGAAGAAGATAAAAAAAGTCTCTAAAATAAAAAACCTAAGAAAAACTTATAGGTGGGCTTTAAACGGATTAAAAATCAGTTCTTATCTAAAACTTACAAAATTATTCTCTCCTAATTTTGCGATAATAACCAGAAAAAAATAATTTTCTTTTTATAAAAACCAAAACATTTAAATACTACCATACATAATTCTATGTATAATGAAAAACAGAACCACTATCCAGGTTAGTGAAAAAATAAGAAAGGAATTAAGGGTTTTAGCCTCACAAAGGGATAAAAATTACCAGGAACTATTAAAGGATATGATTTCTGTTTTCAGGGAACTGGACAGGGAAAAAACAATAGTCTCAATTCCTTCTAAATTAACTGAAAAAGTAGAGGAAAAAATAAAAGAAACTGATATAAAAACAGTTTCAGAATATATCACTTTTTTACTGAGAATGGTTTTGTCAGAAGAAGGCAAAATCAAGAATGTTGATGAAAAAAAGATAAAAGAAAAACTAAAGAAACTGGGGTATTTATGATGGCAGACTGTATTTTATCAAAGATTGCAAAAAAACAAATTAAGGCACATATATTTTATGAAGATGATGAATTTATATCTTTTCTTGACATTAACCCCATTACAGAAGGACATAGTTTATTAATACCAAAAAAAGAAGCAGAAACAATTCACGATTTGGATGAAAAACAGCAAAAAGCACTTGGAACTGCAATTTATAATGTTTCTGAAATATTAAAGAAAAAATACGGAATAAATATATCAATATTAAACACATCAGGAAAAGAATCAGGCCAGTCTGTTCCTTATTTTCATATTCATCTTGTTCCAAGAAAAAAAGAAGACAGGTTATGGGAAGGAGAAAAATCAAAAGTAATTTACGACAGGTCATCAGGCTTCAAAAGATTATCTCCTTCAAAACAGATTCTCGAAAAAATATGCAAAGAATTGAAAAATCTAAGGTGATAAAATGGATCATTTAGACAGACTGGAAAGCAACTCTATTTACATAATAAGAGAAGCTTATAAAAAATTCAATAAAATAGCCATGCTCTGGAGCATAGGAAAGGACAGCACAACTATGTTATGGCTTGCCAAAAAGGCATTTTTCGGAAAAGTCCCTTTTCCTGTAGTTTATATAGACACTGGAAAACATTTTCAGGAAATGTATGATTTCAGGGATGAATGTGTGAAAAAATGGAACTTAAACCTCATAGTTTCAGACAATATAAAAGAGGCTGAAAAGCAGGGCATAGGCCCTAAGGATAAATTAAAATGCTGCACAATAAGAAAAACTGAGGCTTTGAAAAAAACCATAGACAAATACAAATTCGAGGCTTTATTACTGGGCATAAGAAGGGATGAGCACGGCATAAGAGCAAAAGAAAGAACCTTCTCCCCAAGAAACAAGGACTTCAGGTGGGATTATAAAAACCAGGCTCCTGAATTATGGAACCAATATAAATCCCAGAAAGAAAGCGAGCAGCATTTAAGGGTTCATCCTCTGCTTGAATGGACAGAAATAGATGTGTGGAAATACATCCTGAGAGAAAACCTGCCTGTAAACAAATTATATTTTACAAAAAACGGCAAGAGATATAGGTCACTTGGATGCAAGCCATGCACCCAGCCAGTAAAAAGTAATGCAAAAAATGTACAAGAAATAATAAAAGAGGTTAAGGAAAGCAGAATTGCAGAAAGGTCTGGGAGGGCACAGGATAAGGAAGAGGCCCAGGCTATGCAGAAACTAAGAGCTTTAGGCTACATGTGAGGTTAATAAATGATATTAGAAATTACATTAATTATAGGAATAGCATTAATATTATTGGCTTTTTTTGCTGAATATATCGATTCAACATTAGGGATGGGTTATGGAACAACATTAACCCCTTTATTATTGTTACTGGGATTCGCTCCTTTACAGGTTGTCCCTGCTATTTTATTGTCAGAACTTGTTACAGGAATATTCGCAGCATTCATGCACCACAAAAAAGGGAATGTCTTGTTTGACTGGAAAAAAGACAAGAACAATTCAGGAAAGATATATACGCCAACCTCACTGGAATCAAAAACTGCCCTTGTATTGGCTTCATTAAGCATAATAGGAACTATCGCAGCCGTAATAATCGCAGTAAACATATCCTCATTTTATTTAAAATTATATATCGGGCTATTGGTTCTGGCAATGGGAATTTTGATATTAATAAGACACAAAAAACAAACAGAATTCTCATGGAAAAAGATTACTGCTTTGGGATTAATTGCCTCATTCAATAAAGGCTTATCAGGAGGAGGATACGGGCCTGTTGTAACATCAGGGCAAATCCTTTCAGGAATAAAAGCCAAGGCAGCAATTGCAGTAACCTCATTAAGCGAAGGCTTAACCTGTTTGGTGGGAATAATAGCTTATCTTGTATTAAACTCAAATATTGACTGGGTATTGGCTCCTTTTTTAGTAATAGGAGGGGTCTTATCAGTCCCATTAAGCGCATATACAGTTAAAAAAATGAAGACAAAAAGCTTAACTTTGGTTATTGGAATAATAACAATTATCCTGGGAAGCTTAACCCTGGTAAAATTATTTTTATAAAGGTGATATGATATGGATGAGAACCTGAAGTTTGTTATGGTGGGTCATGTGGACCATGGAAAAAGCACTTTGATAGGAAGGCTTTTTTATGACACAGATTCCCTGCCTGAAGGAAAGATAGAAGAAATAAAGCAGATATGCGATTCTCTTGGAAAAGAATTGGAGTTTGGCTATATAATGGACCATCTGGCAGAGGAAAGGGACCAGGGCATTACAATAGACACTGCCCAGACTTTCTTCAGGACAAAGAAAAGGGAATACACAATAATAGATGCTCCTGGTCATGTTGAATTTGTAAAGAATATGGTTACAGGGGCTTCCCAGGCTGAAGCCGCTATCCTGATTGTGGATGCAAATGAAGGTGTAAAAGAGCAGACAAGAAGGCATTCTTATATATTATCCATGCTGGGCTTAAATCAGGTTATTGTGGCAATGAACAAAATGGACTTAATAGATTATAAAGAAGAAAGGTTTAATGAAGTTAAAAAAGAACTAAAAGAATGGCTGGATAAGATTAAGATAAAACCCTCTTATATAATCCCTATTTCAGCAAAACAAGGGGATTTCATAGCAAAGAAAACAAAAAACCTTGAATGGTTTAAAGGCCCTACAATACTAGAGGCTCTGGACAGTTTTAAAAAAGAAACACCAATGTTAAAAAAGCCTTTAAGATTTGCAGTTCAGGATGTTTATAAGTTTAATGAAAGAATAACAGCAGGAATGATTTTATCCGGGAAAATAAAAGAAAAGGATCATATTGTAATACTTCCTTCAATGGAAGAAACCATTGTAAAAGAGATAAAAGAGTTCAATAAAAACCCAAAAGAGGCTGAAGCAGGAAAGAGTATAGGCATAACAACAGAAGACTCCTTGTTTCTTGACAGGGGCAATATAATTATAAGAAAAAATGAACCACAGCCCAAAATAACAGATACAATAAAAGGACATTTATTCTGGCTTGACAAAAAGCCTTATGAAAAAGGCGAAAGAGTCTTATTTAAATTATCAACCCAGGAGGTTATGGGTGAGATTGAATCAATAGATAAGGTAATAGATTCTTCAAGCTTAGAAACTCTAAGGGAAAATGCCAAAGAAATAAAAAACAGGGAAGTTGCTGATGTCACAATTAAACTAAACAAGGAAATTGCTATTGAAAACTTTAATTTTATTCCACAGTTAGGAAGGTTTGTCCTGGAAAGAAAAGACACCTGTGCTGGGGGGATAATAACAAAAATTAATTAAAAATAGAAATATTTATAAATATTGGTTTATATTTGACCCATATGGTTCAAAAATATGATAATATTACATTTGAAATTATTTTAGTTTTAATAAGAGAAAAAAAACATATAAGGGGAATAGCCAAAAATATAGGGACCTCACATAATACTGTTTTGAGACAACTAAATCAGTTAGAAAAAGAAGGGATTGTTGACTATAAAAAAGAAGGAAGAAATAAGATATTCTTCCTTAAGAAAAACCTGAAAAGCAGAAAACTTGTTTATATGGCTGAGCAATATAAGCAACTAAAGCTTTATAATAAATATCCCAAACTGGAAGTGATTTTTAATGAAATTATAAACAAAGCAAAAGGAATAATAATCTTATTCGGGTCCTATGCTAAATTCAGAGCCAAAGAACAAAGCGATATTGACATTTACATTGAAACCAAAGACAAAAAAATAAAAGAGGGAATAGAATCAATAAATTCCAAAATAAGCGTAAAAATTGGGGAATTTGACACTGAATCTTTATTAATAAAAGAAATAATTAATAACCATGTTATAATAGAAGGAGTAAATAAATTTTATGAAAAGGTCAGATTTTTTGAAGAAGATACATAAAGAAGGGAAATTAGAATTAGTTGAGCCCTCACAAAATATAAGTAAAAGTTACATAGAAAAATCAAACAAATCCTTAAAATCCGCGCATATTTTAATAAAAAACAATCTTTATGAAGACTCAGTATCTAAGTCTTATTATGCAATCTATTATTGTTTATTAGCCCTTTTATTTAGAACAGGCATAAAATGTGAAAACCATACTGCATCTATAATTATTTTTAAAGAATTATTTGATAAAAATACTAGTAGTAAAATAAACCCTATCAAAAAAACAAGAATAAATACAGATTACTCTGTGGAAAATGAGCCCGGCTCTGAAGAAACCAAAAGACTATATAAAGAGGCTGAAAATATAATTTTAGATATGAAAATAATTTTAAACAATATAAATGAAACTAAAATAAACAAGATAAGGGAAGATTTTAAAAAACTAATTTAAAAAGGAGTTGATAAGAATGATTGTTGTCTTTGCCATAGATGCTCTGGAATATGAGCTGGTGGAGAAATTTGGCTGTAATAATCTAAAACAGGAATATTACGGGAAAACCAATATCTCAGAGTTTTCTCAGCCCAGAACAATGGTTTTATGGAGCAGTTTTATGACAGGAGAGAATAAAGAGAAAGAAGTTTTAAAAGACGGCGACAAGGAAATGTGGAACAAGAAATGGCCTATAGAAAAAACCTTTTTTTCAGAATTCAAAAACCCTGTTATCCTTGACCTGCCTGGCTTTTCTTATGATTTAAAGGTTCATGAAAAATCAAGAAAGCTATTGAAAGAATTCTTTGAAGCAAAAGACAAAGAAGAAAAAGACAAGATAAGAAAAGAATACAACAAGGATGCTTTTGAGCATCATAAAAAAATAAAAGATGAATTCTTCAAAGCTCTGAATGAAGACAGGGATTTTGTCCTTGGATATTTTTCTGTGGCTGATGTTATCGGGCATCTGAACTTCGGGAATACAACAATGATGAAGATGATTTACAAAGAACTTGATGAAATAGCAGAAAAGATTAAAAACAATAATAAAGTGGACAAGCTTATAATACTGTCAGACCATGGAATGAAAGCCATCGGCATGTTCGGGGACCACAGCAATTACGGCTTCTGGAGCACTGACTTCAGGGAATTAAATAATCCGAGGATTACAGATTTTTTCAAGCTCATAAAGGAGGTAAAAAATGAAGGTTGAAATCAAAGATAAGATTATAAAAAGATTACAAAAAAGGGTTAAAGAAACAGATGAATTCAATAATGTAGAAGAATACATAGATTATATTCTGAAACAGGTCGCTGAAAGACTGGATAATGAAAAAGAAACTGAAGGTGAGCCAGAAGACAGTGAAGAAGTTTATTCCAAAGAGGACGAAGAAAAAGTAAAAGAAAGGCTTAAGAGTTTGGGGTATTTAGATTAAATAAAATCTAATATTTTTGAAAATCCTGCGAAATATTGGGGATTATTCTTATTAAATGTATTATTTTTTTAGATGTTAATGGTTAAAAAATATTTAATAGATACTTGTGTTTGGAGAGATTTCTATGAAAACAGGTTTAGTAAAAATAAAAAACCTTTAGGAAAATATGCCACAAAACTATTCACAAAAATTATAAATAATAATTCCCAGATATTATTCTCAAAATCATTAATATTAGAGCTGAAAAATGATTATGATGAAAAAGAGATTAATGATATGCTTAATCTTTTATTTTTTAATAAAATATTAAAAAAGATAGAGATCACAAAAGAAGAATATTCAGAAGCAAAAAGACTAGTAAAAGAAAGAAATATCCCCTTCATAGACTGTTTAAATGCAGTTCAGGCAAGAAATCATAAAGCAATAATGGTTACTCAGGATAAACACTTCTTTCAAAAATTAAATGATATTGTGAAAGCCAAAAGACCACAGGAAATCATATGAATTTTTCTTCCAATTCTTTCATTAGTTTTTTACTTATTAATCCCCTTGTTTTTCTATTGTCTTTATAATTGGTTTTGGTTTTAGATTTTCCTCTATATTTAAGAAATTCTCTAAGCAATTCCTCTTTAGTCAAATCAGATAATTTTTCCCTGACTGCTTCTCTTATGAACTCTGTTCTTGAATTAAAATTATGCTCATTTATTTTTTTATCTAGATCATCAAGAATATTTTTTTTAAATCTTACAGTCACAGTTTTCATTGTGTTCTATTGTAATACATTGTATTTTATAAGTTTTTTGGTTTTTTAGTCGGAATATTTACATAATTAAAAGGTCAATATTTATTAAAACTATATTATTGATTATCTTTATGAAAAACAAATATTATATAGACACTTGCATATGGAGAGATTATTTTGAGAACAGAAAAGATAAATTCCGGCCTTTGGGTGAATGGGCTTTTAAGTTATTCAAAAAAATAATATTAAATAATGAAAAAGTTATATATTCTGAAGTTGTGGTGGAAGAACTTCTAAATTATTTTAACAAAGAGAAAATAAAGGAAATATTTAGTATTGTAAAAAGAGAAGGATTACTGGAAAAAGCAAATATTACAAAAGATCAAATTAAAGAAGCTAAAAAATTGCAGTTCCAAAGAAAAACACCCTTCAGAGATACCTTACATTCTATCTTGGCCAGAGATAATAAATCTATTTTAGTAACAAGGGACAAACATTTTAATGAATTACAGAACATAGTAAAAATCAAGAAACCAGAAGAATTAATCTAAATCAATTCCAAATTTTTTAGCATATTTCCTGGCAACTTTTTCTCCTGTTTTATGTAAATCCTCATCAGTTACATGCTTATTTTTTGCAAACCCTTTTAGCTCTTCTAATCTTCTTATTGCCATTTCCTTCTCTTTTTCCCTAATCTTATCCCTTATAGCCTCTCTTATGAATTCTGTTTTAGTAGAATAACCATTGCTATCAATGGTTTTTTTCATCTGGCTTATCAGTTTATTTCCTATTTTTAGGCTTATAGTCTGCATTGTATTACTAAGTAATATTAAGTAATATATAAATCTTTCTCTTAAATTCCCGGAAATCTATCAAAAATACTAATAGAACTTTTTAACTAACCTTTTCAGCCATCTTAAATTCAGGCCTAATTTTTTCTCTACTGCCAAAACAATATCAAAGTCCTCTTTTGTAAAGGTTTTCAGCATTATCAATAATAGGAAATACAAGACAACATATAATATTACAGAAACACCCAATTCTAAAAATTTATTAAAAGGAGACTTAAATACTGAAGCCGCTATTAAAACAGCAGGGATTCCTGCAGTAATAAACTTCAAATTATATAACCAGTCAAATCTAAGTTTCTCATATTGTTTTGCTTTCCATAAGAATATTAAGTTCTGCAAAGCCATTGAGCTTGCTGAGGCTAGTGCTGCTCCTGTAATTCCATAAATAGGTATCAAAAATATGTTCATTCCTATATTATATGAGGCTATCAGCAAATCAACCCAGAAAATAAACCTTGTCTGCTTATGGACCATTAATATATTCATATTCAGGCCAGTTGACAGGTTAATCAAAAAACCTGTCGAGGCTATTATCAGCGGCATATAGCCAAGAGCATATTCCTTTCCGTAAAACAAGGTTAATATCTGTCTTGAATAAAGGACCATTACTAAAAACAAAGGAAAGCTTAAGCCGAAAATCCATGCTGCTGATTTTTTAAAAAGAAAGCTTATCTCTTTAAATTTTTTCTTGGCATAATTCTCTGAAATCAAAGGAGTAAATACAGCAGAGAAACTTGACTGGAAAAATGATAAAAACATGGCAAATGAAAATGCTATTGAGTAAATACCTAACTGCGAAGGGTCAAGGAATTTGCCTATAACAATATTATCTGACCAGGAAACAAAAAACATCAGAAATCCTGTAAAGAATAAAGGCAAAGAAAACACAACCCATTCTTTTTTCCTGTAAACAGGTTTTCCGGCAGGCTTACTGATTTTTATTTTAAAATGATAAACAAAAAAGCAGTATAAAAATGATAAAACTGTTGATAAAAACAAGAGCCAGATTATCGCTGAAACACTCAAATCAGTCAATATTATGAATATCATCCCGAAAAGAAGGGTAAGGTTTTTTACCATCTTCAGCCCAATCATCTTATGCATAACTTTTTTATTTGCCAGTAATATCTCTGCAAAAATCTTGCTGAAAACATCAAAAGGCAGTGCAAAAGCCATTATTTTCAGGAATAAGGGAAAAACAGAAGGGAAATTAAAAAAAGATGTAATCTGTGAAGAAAAAAGGAAAAGGAAAAAAGCCAGAATAACAGAAAAAATCAAAGGATAGGATAAAACAAATTTAAGATATCCTGACAGGCTTTTTTTATCTTTCTTGCCTTCGTAAAAAGGGATATATCTTGTTATTCCCTGGGTTATTCCAAGACTTGCCAACAGACTTCCCAGCAAGAGTATGGTTTCAGCCAAAGTATACTGGCCGAATCCTTCAGGCTTTAAATAACGCGCAGCCATTAACTTAAAAAAGAACATAATCACATATCCAAGGAATACAAAGATTACACTAATCCCTGCCCCTTTTGCCAGTATTTTTAAATTTGATGTATTGGTTTTTTTCATTTTTATTTATTGGTTTATTTACAAGGTTATTGATTATATTTTCAGTTATATTTCTTCCTAAGCCAGTCATTGAGCCTTATCCTGAACAAATCCAAAAGCATCTGAAATGAGTCTTTTATTGAACTTACTTTTGACTCAGTGTCATTGGTCCATATTACAGGGACTTCTTTTATTTTAAAGTTATGCTTCTTTGCTATATATAATAATTCCGGGTCAAAGCCAAAGCCGCTTATGGTCTGCCTCTTAAAAATTATTTCTGCTGATTTTCTTGAGAACATCTTAAAGCCGCACTGCGTATCCCTGACTCTTAAGCCTGTAATCAGCAAAGTTGAAAAAGAAAAGATTCTACCCATAATCTTCCTGTAAAAAGGCTGTCCTATTACTTTTGATTCGGGCAAGTCCCTTGAAGCAATAATCACATCATGTTTTTTTATATATTTAAGAAGCTTATCTGCCTCAGTGATTGGAGTGGATAAATCAACATCGCTGAATAATACCCAGTTATATTTTGAAAGAAAAAACCCTTCTTTCACAGAATATCCCTTGCCCTTATTTTTCCTTTTTTTATTCAGCTTAATATTAAGTTTCCTGTTTTTTCTGCTGAAATTCTTTATGACTTTCCTTGTATTATCTGAAGAGCCGTCATCTATGAGCAAAAGCTCATATTTTCCCTTAAAACCTGAAAGATAATCTTTTATTTCTGGCAGATTTCGTTTCAGTCTCTTTTCCTCATTATAAACAGGTATTATTATTGAAAGATTCATTTTCATTTCTCAATCAGTGTATTGTTTACCCGGAAAATAACTATATAAGGCTGCTCAGATTCGCCCCAGAACATCACAGGATAGATAAACTCCTCGAATTTTTCAGACCATAGATTATCATTTACAGGCTCAAGCAAGTCATATAAAGGAACCCCTTCTTTGCCAGGGTCTAATTTTTTATTTACCCTGTTATAGCTTACATTATATTTATCAAAAATCCCGGAATTTTTTGGAAAAACTAAAAATGGGTCCCACTGCAGATTGCTTATCCAGTTCTGGTCATAATAAACATAGGATATATTGTATTTTTTTATCAGCTCCTTTGTTTTTTCAGAGTCATTCCCGTAAAGCATGATTGAAGCATCTGTCATTCTTTCATCCAGATCGACAAACTGGGAGGTATGGGTTCCCCTGTTAACAACTATTTTTCTTCCTGTCAATGAAAATAAGGCAAATGAATTCTCATTTGTTGACAGGAAAACATCATTTTTATCTGTATTTTGCTTTACCCACTGAGCCATGCTGAACATTATATTCTGTTCCTGCCTGCCTGTATCAGCCCATCTGTCAGAATACTCATTATGTTTCTGCTGGACTGCCGCTGCAATAAGTAATATTCCTATTAATCCTATTGCTATATAACTATATTTTATATCAACTTTTTTCATAGTATTTATTACAGCTATGATGCCGATGGTTAAAAGAACAGCTTTCAGCAAGCCGGGGAGATAAATCAAAAACTGCCAGTAGACCATTATATCAATGCCAAGGGGCATGGTTATAAAATAATAAAAGCCGCCAGCAATAATGGTGATGAAAAGCATAAAAATTATTTTATTACTGAATTCCTCCCTGTTTTTTACAATATAGCAAAACCCTATTAAGGCAAATAAAGAAAGAATAAATACAAAGAAAGAGGAATAATCAAAAAACATCTCTTTCAGGAAAACAAAAAGATTAGATATGCCCGGGATTCTTGAACTATACGCGGGCTGGTTGTTCAGGGTATTTAATTTATAAACAAACAGCAAAGGCCCCAGATAAGGCATTGATACAACTATCCCTATTAAAACAGGCAGCCAATAATCCCTGAAGAACTCTTTTGCTCTATTCAAAACATTAGTTATTTTATGCTTATAAGAAACTATGAGCTCATAAACAAAATAAACTATTAAAAACAACCCTGCACTGGCAAAAGCCATTATATGTGTAAGTCCCAAGGCTCCAAAAATTAATCCCAGAAATATCCTGTTCTTCAGGCTTTTATTCTCATTAAAGTTCAAAAACATAAGGAAGAATAAAGGTATCAATAACCTCTGTGCAAACGGCCTTGCATGCATCTGGCTGTAAGCAGTAATAATCCCCAGCCATATAAAGCTGAATAAAAAGGCCCAGTAGTCCTTTTTGAATAATTTTTTTCCAATATAAAAAGAAGTTATCCCGCTTAAAATTAAAACAACCAAAGGAAAAAACAAAAAGGTTTTCATTACATCAAAACCAAATATTCTGGCAGTATAGGCAACAAGTGAATGATATAACCAGCCATAATGATTATACTCGCCAAGGATTTGAGGATTTGTCCATGGTGCATTCCCATTATAGATATGCTGCACTACACCATAATGAAAATAATAATCCCCACCGTACAAAGGGCTTGGCAACTGGTTAAATCCGGAAATAAAATTTAAATAAAATACTAAGAAAGGGATTATCAGAACAGCAATATAGATTAACTCTTTTTTTCTTTTTTCTTTGAAAAATGTTTTTTCATCAAGGATTTTTTTCTTAGTCATTTTTATTCTTTTTATACCATTCAGTAAACTTTTTCATTCCTTCTTCTATTGAAACCTTGGGCTCCCATCCTAACATATTCTTTGCCTTATCTATGCTGGCACAGGTTACAGGCACATCACCTTCCTGCTCAGGATACTGCTTTATCTTTGCTTTTCTTCCTACTGCTTTTTCAACCACTTTTATAAAATGGTTTAAATCAATGAGAGTTGAATTTCCTAAATTTATAATTTCAAAATCCAGGTTTTTTTCTAAGGCTTTTGTAACACCCTCAACTATATCTCCTACATAAGTATAATCCCTTTTTGTTGTTCCATCCCCGAATCTTTTTATTTGTTTTCCTTCATCAATCCATTTTGTAAACAGATAAGGTGCCATATCAGGCCTTCCTCTCGGGCCGTAGACTGTAAAGAACCTTAAAATAATAACATTCAAATCTGTAAGATGGCTGTAAGTATAACAAAACAACTCACAGGCTTTCTTGGAAGCAGCATATGGTGAAATAGGATGGGAAGTGTCATCAGTTTCTTCAAAAGGAGCTTTATTGACCTTGCCGTAAACTGAAGAGGATGAGCCAAATACAAAATTTTTGACTTTATATTTTTTAGAAAGTTCTAACATATTAACTGTACCTGAAACATTTGTTTCCTTAAACCATAATGGTTTTTCAATAGAAGGCCTTACTCCTGCCCTTGCAGCCAGATGAACTACTTTATCAATCTTCTCATTACAAAAAACCTGCTCCAACTCATCTTTTTCTCTTATATCAATAATCACTAAATTAAAATCAGGATTCTTGAAATTATGCTTGATGTTTTTTATCTTTCTTTCCGGTGAATAATACGGGTTAATATTATCTACACAAATAACTTTTTTTCCTTTAGATAATAACTTATCGCATACATGGCTACCTATAAAACCTGCTCCTCCTGTAACCAAAATGGTTTCTTTTTTCTTTGACATTTTATCTCCTCCCTACTCCGTTATATTCAAAACCCTCCTCTTTTATCTCTTCAGGATTATATATGTTACGAGCATCAAACAATCTTGCTTTATTCATTTTTTTCTTTATTTTTTTAAAATCAGGCTCCCTGAACTCATCCCATTCTGTTAGTATTACAAGTATATCTGCGTTTTCAACAACATCATAAGAAGTTTCTCCATAAGAAATATTATCAGAAGGAGGAAATTCTTTTTTAAAATTCTCTTTGGCTTCAGGGTCAAATAGTTTTAATTTAGCTCCTTTTTTAAGAAACTCATTCACTATGGATAAAGAAGGCGACTCCCTTACATCATCAGTTCTTGGCTTAAAGGATAAACCCCAGACTGCTATTGTTTTTCCTTTTAAATTCCCAAGCCATTCCTCAATTCTTTTTACAACATATTTTTTTTGCTCCTCATTTGCCTTGATAACAGACTCAAAAATATAATTTGGGGAATTATTTTCCTTTAAAGTCATTGCCAATCCGGAAACATCCTTTGGAAAACATGAGCCACCGAAGCCTGAACCAGCCTGAAGAAACCTTGTTCCTATCCTTGAATCAAGCCCCATTCCTTTTGAAACCTCTTTTATGTTGGCGCCAATCTTATCGCAAAACTGGGAAAGCTGATTAATAAAAGAAATCCTGGTAGCCAACATTGCATTTGATGCATATTTAATTAATTCTGCTGATTTTCTGTCAGTAAATATTATGGGCCTTCCTACTCTTACTGTAGACCTGTAAAGCCTTTCCATGATTTTTATTGATTTCTCATCTTTGGTCTTTGTCCCAACAACAACCCTATCAGGGTTCTGGAAGTCCTTTATGGCTGCCCCTTCCCTTAAAAATTCAGGATTGGAAACAACATCAAAATCTATTTTTTTATTACTTTTTTTCAGCTCCTCTTTTATTATTTTCTCAACCTTTTCTGCAGTCCCTACAGGAACAGTGCTTTTATCAACAATAACCTTATAGCTGTTTATGTATTTTCCTATGGACTTAGCAACAGAATAAATATATTCCATATTTACAGAGCCGTCTTTTTGCGGGGGAGTTCCCACGCAGATGAATATTATATCTGAGTTTTGTATAGCTTTTTTTGTGTCTGCAGTAAAGATTAATCTTTTTTCCCTTATGTTTCTTTCAATCAGGTCCCTTAAGCCCCTTTCATAAATAGGCATTATGCCTTTTTCAAGATTTTTTAGTTTTTCTTTATCCTTGTCAAGACATATGACGTCATTTCCCATATCAGCCAGACACGTCCCTGTCACCAGACCAACATAGCCTGTGCCAACTATAGTTATCTTCATGAAAAACCCCCTTCAATATTATAAATTATAGAGAATAATCTTTATTTATAAATGTTTTTAATAAAATGACTATGTTAAAAAGTTCGTCTGTGCCGTGAATGTCATTGATTGTTTTTGACAATCATGGCATGGCCAGACGAAGCTTACCATGTTCCCATACAAATTATGGGGTTATGGTAAGCGTAGTAGGACTTTTTAACATAGTCTGATTAAAAATTAAAAACAGTTAATTTTATAAATAAAAAGAAAATCCTTAATATCAGACGGCCATAGTGGCCTGGTTCCACCCGATCCCATCCCGAACTCGGAAGTTAAGCAGGCCTACGTTCCACGTTGTACTATACTCTGTATGGGAAGCGTGGAAAGCTGTCGTTTTATTTTTCTGATAATTTATTCCAAAAGCTCATTTCCCAGCTTTATCAAATCCTTTATATCATCATCAACAGTCTTGCCGTACATTATAGCCTCATAATACTCTATAGGCTTTATGTTTGTAATAATTGTCTGCTGTATGATAAACCTGCCGTCTTTGCTTTTCTTTATTATAGACTCAATCTTAGGCATCTTTCTCAGCTGCTTTTCTTTTTTATTTGTTAATCCCATTTATATCACCAAGATGAATAATCAAGAAAGTATTAATAAGTTTTTAGAAGAAAAAACCGGAAGTTTTGCTGTAAAGATAAAAAATAATCAGAAATAATTATTAGAAATATCCATGCCAAATTCTTTTTTATAAAGATACGAAATCCATAATCTTTTTCTCTTTTTTATACTGCTTATAAGCCTCAGTTAATTTAGGTAAAGCATAATCTATAAAATTTAATAAGAAAATATTATTATCTTTTGTAATTTTCCAAAGATAGTCATTATCTTCAATTGATTTTAATATATCTCCTATACAAGGATTTTCTTTAAGGGTAAAATATGTAAATTCTTGTATATGGACAAGCAACTCCTCTAAATGTTTCTTATTAATTTTACCAAATTTTTTATTATATTCTTTTTTGGGTATGAATTCATTAATAGTTTTTCTTGCTATATCTGCCATTGCATTTCTAGTTTCAGATTTAATTTCCTTAAAAATCTCATTAATATTATAATTTCCATTAATATTATTCATATTCTAGTGGTAAAACAAAATAATATTTAAACCTTACGAAATTAGTCTTTTAGAAACTTTTATTAATTAAATATTTTATATAGAGATAATGAACCAGATAAACCACTTTTTAACATCATTTATTTTCCTTTATGTGTTTTTCATAGAAAAAGTTACAATAATAGAGATTATTATTTTCTCATTGATATTTGGTGTTTTAATAGACTTAAACCAGTTAATCGGAAGAAAGATGGGAAAACCTAGCAAACACACAAGAACGTGGATTGAAGAGCCTTTTGGGTTAATACTTATAGGTATTCCAATAGGGATAATTTTAAGTTTGGTAAAAAAAGAATATTTATTTTTAACAATAATCCCTTTCGGGCTGCATATACTTCTGGATTATGTAACCATACATGAGGTTTCACCTTTTGCACCATTTTCAAAGAAAAATATTAATATGGGTTTTTTCAGGTCAAATCCCCCTCCTTCATGGTACAGCGGGAAAGAAAAAGGTATTCCTGAAAATTTTTTCTTAATACTAAATATTATTATTGTGATTATTATCGCAAGAATTATTATATGATAGACTGATAATGCATTAAATTTATAAATAAAAACTATTTCGTTGATTGAAAGGGGGGATAAAATGACTAAAAAGAAATCCAAAAAAATATCCAAGTCAAAGAAATCCAAAAAAACTAAAAAAAACAATAAAAAAACAATCATTCTGAGCATAATAGGTGTTATTATTCTGGCAGCAGCCGTATTTTTTATATTAAATATTTCTTCAGGTGAAACAAGAACTGTATATAATATAGACTATGCACTTAAATCAGGCGATGATATATTAGAAGAGCAAAACAATTTCACAATGTATGGAGACAGCCTATCCTCTGTACTTAAACTTAAATCTGAAAAAGCAGATGAATTACTGAAAACCCTGAACATGGGAGAAGAAAAAGCCATTACATTAGAAGCAAAGGATGCTTATGGTGAATATAATTCCAGCCTTACTTTTGACTACCCGAGGGTTTATGAAAGCGAGATGGCAAGGGAATTTAATGTCCCACTTAATGAATTCACTTCTTTTTTCGGAGAAGATCCTATGGTAAATGAAACATATTCAAACATACGGGTTCCCTGGGAATACACAGTTATGAGCTTTGATAACAGCACTGTTGATTTATATATAGAAACTGAAGAGGGAAAATCCCTCCCTTCAAATGACCCAAGGATATCAGCAGTCGTAAAAGAAGTTGATGAAGATGGCTTTATTATAGAAACCATACTTAC
This sequence comes from Candidatus Woesearchaeota archaeon, assembly GCA_016928115.1. Lineage (GTDB taxonomy): Archaea > Nanobdellota > Nanobdellia > Woesearchaeales > UBA9642 > JAFGLI01. Next base: position 59,093 of record JAFGLI010000007.1, read on the forward strand.
TCCTGAAATAGGTGAAACAATACAGTTCACAGGCTACCCTGAGGCAAGAGTTGTTAACCTGACTGATGATATAATAATAATGGACTCAAATAATCCTTATGCAGGAAAAACAGTCACTTTGACTATAAAACTAAATGAAAAAGAAACTGTTGAAGTACCTAAGGTAACAGGAAATGCATGCACTGAAGTTGAAAATGCTCCTACCTTGCAGGTTTTTATAATGAGTTACTGTCGTTATGGCTTGCAGGCATTGAAAGGAATGGTTCCTGTATGGGAAAAATTTCAGGGAACAGCAAATATAGAATTAAGGTTTGTAAGCTATACAATGCACGGCGAAACAGAGGAAGAGGAAAACAATAGAATGATTTGCATAAGGGAAGAGCAGTGTGATAAGCTATTACCTTACTTAAGGTGCTTTGCAGGAGACGGTGATTATGAAAGATGCTTAGCAGAAACAGGAGTGGACAAAGCAATGCTTAACACCTGTATGGAAAACAATGCAGAAACATATATGGAAGAAGACAGTGAATTAAATGAACTGTATGGTGTTACAGGAAGCCCTAGTTTTGTTCTAAATGGAGAAAAATCAAGCATAGGAAGATCACCTGACGCAATTAAAACAGCTATCTGCGATGCTTTTGAAGGTCAAAAACCTAGTGAATGTAGTGAGATATTTGATACAGCAACACCTTCACCTGGATTAGGATGGGATGGCTCAAGCAGTTCAAGTAGTGGGCAGTGCTGAATAATATTTTGTTTTTATTAGTTTTTTATATTTTTAATAAATATTAAAAAATGTCATTAGCTATAATTAAAGGCTTCAAGAAATATCATACTGATCAGGAAATAGATAAAAGATTTTTTCTTGAATTTAGATATGATAAAATCCCTTATAACCCCGGCCTTAAAGACAGAATAAAACATTATACAAGCAAAGATTTCTGGAAAGCCCTTTACAGGTACACAAGAAGGGGAATCGGGATAAAGATTGAGGATAACCTGCCTTCATTATCATACAAATGTGAAAATATATATCATGACTTAATGGAAAAAATCAGGGATAAAAGCCCCGACACATATAATACACTTACTTCTATATTGCTGCCTAAGATAAAAGAACAAAGTTGTCTGAGTTTATAAAAAAATTAAGATTAATTCTTTTTTATTCTTTTCCGGAATAAATCTTTAGTCATACTAACAAGCCATGTTCTATGTAATATTAAATGTATTAAAACAAGAAAGATAATAATAAAACCTGCAATAATATGCCAGTTCAGCCAGATGTATTTCCTTATCCCGAGGAATTCCTGATAACTTCCCTGTCTCACTCCTGAAGGCAGAAAGAAGAACAATACCAGGCCTGTAACTGAGACTATTAAAAAAACTATAAAAGAAACAAAATCAACAACATAATTTATTTTTGGCTTATTCATTTTATTAAAATAATATTAATCTTATTATTAAACCAATCCAAGAACCATTGCAATCCCTAATAAGACCATTATAATTCCTGCTGCAAGATGCAGATGGGTTATGTGCTTTTCCTTCCATTTATTTATGTCATCAACATTCTTAAAGCCCTGATAGACTATAAACACAACCAGGAGCATAGGGGAAACAAAGATTAAATTATAGAATAATAAAGGCAATATGTTATGGAGCATGGCAAAGCTGCATAATATTCCTCCTGTTATAATATAAGGCCCTATTGTGCATGGCAGTAAGAATAATGTAACAAACAAGCCGACTATAAAAGCGCCTTTTGGGGAAGTGACTCCTGAAATTACTTTTTTTACCTTAGGCCTCAAAAACAAGGGCATCTCTGTCCCAATGCTGCCGGGCTTGTAGGAAATGAAATCCCTTATATTAAACAATCCCAGGATTACTGCTGCAGCCCCCAATATCTTATATAGCCAGACTCTCACTGATGTAAGAGCCTGAACAATCTGGAAGCATTTTATTATAATAAGACCATATATGAAATACATTACAAAGACTGCAATCACAAAGGCAAATCCTGCAAAAAGAAGGTTTCTCTTGCTTTTGGGGTTATAGCTTAATATTGCAGTAAGCATTAATATCAAAACAGCCAGGGCGCATGGATTGACAGCATCCACAGCAGCAAGGGACATAATCTTGGCCCATGTAAGCTCTGTTTTCCTGCCGTCTGTTATTGTTGTGTTTGTATTTGAATTATTTCCTGTATTATTTCCGTCAATATTCATAGAATCTCCATTCCACTGGAAAACCCAGTCATCTATTTTAACAGCATTTTCAAACTGAAGATAACTTCCTGACAAAGGCACATTCTCAGGCTCGATTATCTCAAATGTATTATTCTTAAGGACTTCAGTTATATTATCATTCAACATTAATTCTTTTAATAATATCTCATCTCCTGAACTTCCTTTTTTCATCAGTATCTTATTTTTATGCCATATTTTGGGCTTTCCTGGTAAAGAATTAAGGCTTAAATCATCAAAACTTTCTTTTGTCCCGTCCGGCAGAGGGCATTCATTCTGTTTAAGATAACTGGTTATTGAAGAAACCCCTTGTATAATGGGCTTATCGCCTATCGGCTGGTAATCCTCATTAAATATAAGTAACGGAACACCAAGATCAGAGCCATAGTTTTCATTATACTCTGTTATCAGAGGCGCGTTTTCCCTTGTCTGATAAATCTCATATTCTATAACAACAAGATTATTATTTTCAGTTAATGCATCTTTTAAGACAACAGGATCTGAATTGGCGCAGTGCGGACAGCCTATGCCTGTGAAATAAACAGAGCATACAATATCCTGCGCACAGACAAGACTAGGCAAAAATAAGGTTAAAATAATTAAAAATAATATTATTCTTTTATTCATAACATTACAAAAACAATTATTTATATAAAAATATTTCGGTTTGTTTCTCCTCTAAAAACCAAAAACTTTATAAATAATAAATGAATTGCTATTCATATGAAAAATACTTCATACCATAATTTCTTTATGAATTTTGCAAACAAAACGAAATTAGATATTATCCTGGCTTTAAAAGAAAAGCCCTTATCTGTAAATGAAATATCAGAAAAAATAAATGAAGAGCAGAGCAAGGTCTCTCATAACCTTAAGGCATTAAAAACCTGCCATATATTGGACATGGAAAGAAAAGGGAAGAAAAGAATATATTCATTGAACAAAGAAACAGCACTGGCAATACTGAACATTGTTGAAAAGCATGTTAAAAAAAACTGCCCTTTCAGGTGTGAAAAATGCAAAAAGAAATAGTATATCTGGATAATGGAGCTTCAACCAAAGCAGACCCGAAAGTATTGGAAAAAATGAAGCCTTATTTCTGTGAAATATATGGGAATGCATCATCCTCACATACTTTCGGCCAGAAATCAAAACAGGCGCTTGAAAACTCAAGGGACATTATTGCAAAATCCTTAAACTCAAAGCCTGAAGAGATTATATTCACATCAGGGGGAACTGAATCAAACAATTTCGCTTTGAAGTCCATTGCTTTCAGCAATAAAGATAAAGGGAATCACATAATCACTACTAAAATAGAGCATAAATCTATATTAAATACATGTAAATGGCTTGAAAAGCAGGGTTTTGATATAACTTATCTGAATGTGGATAAAGAAGGATTTGTTGATCCTGAGGAATTAGAAAAAGTAATTACAGATAAAACTATCTTGGTTTCTGTGATACATGGAAACAATGAAATAGGAACAATACAAAATATTGAAGAATTAGGAAAAATATGCAAAGAGAAAAAGGTTTATTTCCATACTGACGCATGCCAGAGCTTTACCAAGACTGAATTAAATGTAAAAAAACAAAATATTGACTTAATAACAATAAACTCGCACAAAATACACGGCCCTAAGGGGGTTGGGGCTTTGTATATAAGAAAAGGAACAAATATAAAAGCATGGCAGCACGGAGGGGAGCATGAATACAGCCTAAGGTCAGGGACTGAAAATATCCCAGGCATTGTCGGGTTTGCTGAAGCTGCTAAAATGGGGATGAATAAAAAGCATATGGATAAAATGACTGTATTAAGAGATAAGTTAATCAAAGAAATTATGACTAGAATAAAAAATGTAAAGCTGAACGGCCCTGAAGGCAATAAAAGGCTGTGCAATAATGTGAACCTTTCTTTCAAAGGCATAGAAGGAGAAGCCTTGGGAGGCTATTTAGACCAATATAATATATGCTCATCAACAGGCTCAGCATGCTCTGAAAAATCCCTTGAGCCAAGCCATGTGCTGAAAGCCATAGGATTAAACAATGAAACAGCCAACGGCTCCTTAAGGTTGACATTAAGCAGGTTTACAACAGAGGATGAGATTGAATATGTAATGTCAGTACTGCCTAAAATCGTAAATAAATTAAGGAGGCTGTCTCCTTTTTGAAAATGTACTCAGAAGAAACCATTAATAGGTTTAAGAACCCCAGATTCGGGGGTGAAATGAAAAACCCTGATGCTGTCGGGCAGGTGGGGAATATGAAATGCGGGGATGTTATGAAGATATTCCTTAAAATAAAGGACAATATCATTAAAGACATAAGATTCCAGACCTTCGGCTGCATTGCGGCAATAGCCTCATCAGATGCAATGTGTGAGCTGGCCAAGGGAAAGACAATAGAAGAGGCAATGAAGATAAAATACAGTGAAATTTTGGATAAACTGGGGGAAATACCAAAACAAAAGATACACTGCTCTGTTCTTGGCACGCAGGCACTGAAAAAAGCCATCGAAAACTATAAAAAGAAACAAAACAAGAAGGAAAATAAACAAGGGGGATAAAAAATGAATGCTGCTAAAACTGATAATAAAGAAAAAAACTTGTTGGAGTTTCTAATAGAAAACAATAAAGAAGTAAGCAAATGGTCTAGAGCGGAATATATATTGGCTACTTTAGATAGTAAATATCAGAAAAACATACCTGTTTTTTTCAATGTAAAAAAAGAAGATTATTCATAAAAAGAGGTGAAAAAATGAATAAATATGATCTGAATGAAAAGGTTGCCATTGTCACAGGAGCAAGAAGAGGCATAGGAAAAGGAATAGCCTTAAAGCTTGCTGAAAACGGAGCCAAGGTTGTTGTTACAGATATAAGTAAAGAGGATTGTGAAAAGGTTGTGGATGAGATTAAAGAAAAAAATGGGGAAGCCTTAGCCTTAAAATTAGATGTAACCAATGAAGACGAGATTAAAGAGGTTGTAGATAAAACGGTTGAAAAATACGGGAAAATAGACATTCTGGTCAATAATGCAGGAATCTATATAGCAAAGGAATTAGATAATATGGAAACATCTGAAATAGACAAAGAACTGAATATAAACCTGAAAGGACCTATATTATGCACAAAAAACGTTCTTCCTAAAATGAAAGAGAAGAATTATGGAAAAATTATAACTATTGCCAGTATTGCAGGCTTTGTAGGATTTGCACAGTCCTCAATATATTGTGCAACCAAAGGAGCTTTGGTAAACATGACAAGAGAATTGGCACTGGACCTTGGAAAGAATAAGATTAATGTCAATGGCATTGCTCCCGGCGTAATAGACACTCCAATGACTAAAGATATGTTGGAAGATGAAAACATCAAAAACAACTTAATGGCAAATATTCCTTATGGAAGAATAGGGAAGCCTGAAGATATAGCAAATGCTGTTGCTTTTCTGGCAAGCGATGAGGCAGAATATATAACAGGACAGATACTTGCTGTGGACGGGGGATGGCTGACTCATTAAAATAATAATCAGGAAGAAAAATGGTAAAAATAACAGAAGACACTACACTGGAAGAGGTCTTAAACTTTGAAAAGGCTCATGAGGTTTTGGTTAAGTTTAATGTTCCCTGCCTTTCATGCCCTTTTGCATCACAGGAAATGGGAACCTTAACTCTGAAAGATATAACAAATGCTTATGGGATTGATTTGAAAAAACTGCTGAAAGAACTTAATAAGAAGATTAATTAATAATCCTAATAAATAACAGCAATAACCTTTCCCTCAATCTGCTCAAACCTTACTTTTTCTGTGTCGGCAAGAATATTATTGTCTCCTTTGGTTATATAATAAACGCCCTGCTCATCTGTTCCTGTGTCCACAACCCTGTGGATAATAATCTCCCTGTCCTGCATGAAAGCTATTATGTCCCCTATAGATATATCATCAGGGCTTTTTGGCAAAACCTGGACAGCATTTGCATTTTCATCAAAAACCGGTATCATAGAGCCTGTTGAGGTAAACTTAGACCACTGGGCATCTTTCACATCAAGGACTATGCTGTTTCCGTAAACATGTATCTTTTCCTGCGGCAGGTAATCTGCAGGGGCAAATGACTCATAGAATTTTATCTTTGATGTAACATTTATTATCTGTTCAGTTATATTTGAAACAAAGGACTCTCCCTGCGGCTGCTGCTCAAGCAGTTGCGTGTTCCTGTAAAGCAGCTTTAATATATAATCCTGGTATAACATATTCTTATTGTTAAGGTCTTTTAACTCCATGCTCAGAACATCTATTTCCTGGCTTGACTTATATGTAAAATAAACAGTAATTGATAAAGTTAAAACTAATAAAATAAAAACCAAACTAAGGAAAACATGCAGGTTTTCACCTATTTTTTTCTGCAGCTGCTTTGAAAAATAAACCAGTTCATTCACAACTATTTGCTTTTTTTCCAGATGTCTTATCCTTTTATTTATGGTATTTAGGTATTTTTCCTTATCAGTTATATGGTCAAGCCTGTCAGCCAGCCATTTATCCTCGAGGACATACCTTATCCAGTTTGATATGTCCTTCTTGTTTTTATTGACATGGTACTTAAAGCCCTCTTCATCCAGTTTTTCAATCTCCTTTGCTATTTCGTATATGTTCCTGGCAATGAAGCTGTCAGAAAACCAAAAAGCCCATTCAGGCCTCACATCTGAAAGAACCTTATCAGGATTCACTCCCATATAACACCTCTTTTTTATGAATAATTCTATAATGCGGCGATATTATTTAAATTTATCCAAAAAATCAAAAAGATTTATTAATGGATAGTGTATATTAAGATTAAATAATACTTATATTGGGGGATTATCTACAAAAGGGGTGATTTATATGAGCATGAAAAAGCAATTATCTACTATTAAAAATAACTGGCTGATAATAGTGTTGTTCTTTATTTTAATTCTGTTTTTAAATACAGGAAATATAGGTAATTTATCATCTTCTCTAGGTTCTGTATCAAAAGGAATAGGGGGAGCAAGATATGATTCAGATATGGCTTATATGGAATCATCATCTCCTTATGTATCTAATCAGGATTTTGCACCTGAAGAAGAAGACAGGAAGATTACTAAGACTGCAAATATAAGGACTGAAACAGAAAGGGGAAAATTTGAGTCTTCAGAACAAACACTTAAAAACATAGTTTCATCCTCGGACTCATTTATTCTTAATGAGAATGTAAATAAATACGGCACAGGAAGAGGCGAATATTTACAGGGAAGTTATTATCTTAAGGTTGAAACCACAAAATATGACTCAGTAATATCTCAGTTAAAAGATATAGGGGAATTAAACTATTTCAGCGAGAATGCACAGGATATCACAGGGCAGTATACTAACACAGAGATAAACCTTGAGCTTGAAAAAGAAAGGCTTGAAAGATATGTGGAGATGTATGAGGAAGCTAAGGATATTGATGATAAAATTACCCTTAATGACAGGATATTCAGCCAGGAGAGGACAATCAAATACCTTGAGGATTATATAAAGAATATGGACACGAGGATTGAATATTCCACTGTTTATTTCACAATGACAGAAGAAAGGTCAGAATATGCAAACATTGCAATAGTTAAATTTTCTGAACTTGTGGATGATTTTGTCAGCAGTGTAAATGGGCTGTTGGTATTTGTATTCAGGATAATTCCATGGGCAGTGATTATATTAATAGCAGTATTTGTATGGAATAAAAAGAAAAAATAAAAAGAGGTGATGTATTGTGGCAGACAAAACCGTATTGGACTGGATTGCCTTGGTTTTGGTAATCGTAGGAGGTATTAACTGGGGATTAGTAAGTTTGCTGAATTTTAACCTTGTAGAGGTTATTTTCAGAATCCCGGTCCTGACAAAAATTGTCTATACCCTTGTAGGTCTTTCTGGGTTATATATGATTTATTATTTAAAGAAAGAATAAAAAATTCTTTCTTTTTTTTATTTTTTTATATATTAAGATAAACTATAAAATAATTGAGAAATGCTGCAAAGCTGACCCATAATATATAAGGGATTAGCAGATAAGATGCTGTTCTTGATATCCTGTAAAAGAATATTATTGACAGCAATATTGCTGCCCATAAGAATATTATTTCTATGAATGCATATAATGGTGACTTTAAACCAAAGAACAATATTGACCATAAGGTATTAAGAACTAATTGAACTCCAAATATAGAAACTGCTTTTTTAGACTGTTTTGTTTTTATGCCTTTATCCCAAACAATATACAAAGAAATTCCCATCAAAAAGAATAAGGTTATCCACACAGGAGAGAAAACCCAGTTAGGAGGGTTAAATGAAGGTTTTGTTAAGCCAATGTACCAAGTATTTACTGAAGAAACTGTAAAGAAAGAGCCAATTATTCCAGCTAACTGACATATTACAATTGATACAGCAAGTTTCCAGTAGTTTATTTTATATTTAATCATTTTAAATATACTGATAAAAATATATTAATATAAAATAATATTATTGAATCTGCTCACCAGCATTTTCGCCAGTCATTGAATTATAGACTGAATGTACAGTCACAATTATTGCACCTTTTGCAGGATATTTATCGCCTTTTAATTTCATCCATTTAAAGGCTTCTTCATATTCTTCTCCTTCAGTAAAGTAAGAAGCAGTGCCTTTGATTTGATATGACTCTTTTTCTTTTCTTATAAGAATTGCAATCTCAGGATTTTCCTGAATATTTTTAATCGTTTTCTTCATAAAATTATCGACAATTACTATTTTTCCATCTTCTCTTATATATTTGCCTCCAATGTTACAGATGTTTGGCTTTCCCTCTTTTGTTGACGTTGCAAGCTGATGGTAGGTTTCATTTTCAAAAATATCAGATATTTTTTTATTTAATAACATTTCAAACCTCCTTAAATTTGAATTCTGACATTTTAATCAGAAATAAATTTATTAATCATTATCCACTCTTGGGGCTAATATAAATGCCAGAGATACCTTATCAACAACATTATACTCTAATTTTAGAGGGTAGTCACTGCTGAATTTCAGTGTTGTCTGCTCGCTTAGTTTAGAGCCCTGTATCATTTTCTTCAGGTATTCTATGGAATACTTGGATTTTGAGTTCTCATCACATATAATATTTACATTGTCCCCCTGGCTTATCTCAACATCTGCCTTGTTTAAATCACCTGAAGAAGAAACTATTAATCTGCTTTTTGATGACTCTAATTTTACAGACTCCCCGACTATGCCAACATCGCCGATTGCATTGTCCATTATAGCTGAAGGCAGGGTGACTGTTGTCTTAAACTGCAGGTCAGGAGCCTTTTTTTCCTCCTCATCCAGATCAATCAAATGAAGTATAAATGTCCTTGTGCTTTTCCCGTTTATTACCACCTTTAATTTATTGTCAGTTAATTCAAAAGTTATGCTCTCATTTGCGCCTGCCCTCCTGAGGACCTGCTTCAGATTATTTAGATTGATTCCGAACTCAACTTTGCCTTTTTTGTCAATATCATATTTTGAAAAAGAACTACTCAAAAGCTTGAATATGACCATAGCAACATTTGCAGGGTCCATTGCCCTAAGCTCCATGCCGTTTTTATCAACCTCGAATTTTGCCTCGCTGACCAGATCAGAGATTATGCTGACCGGTGTTTTAATGAATTCAGAATCATCTAAAGTCAATTTCATTTTTCATTACCCCCATTAATATTAATTAATAATAAGACAATTATACTATATATAACTGCATTAAAATAAAAAAACAGATTTATTAATAAATGTTTTGATTTTTGTTTTTGAAAATCAAAGCTACGAACGAAGTGACTATGTTTTGATTTTATAAACAAGTATTTTTCATAAAAAATAAAAGTTCAATAGTTTTATAAATAATATATAAATCCTGAAAACATGAAACTTATTTTAGTCAGGCATGGGGAAACTGAAGGAAATGTTAGAGGTATTATGCAGGGACATTTGCCTGGAAAATTAACTAAAAAAGGAATAGAACAGGCTAAAAAACTGGCTTTAAGGTTAAAAGATGAGAAAATAAATGCTATTTACTCCAGTGATTTAAAAAGAGCCAGTGATACTGCTAAAGAAATAGCAGAATATCACAAAAATGTTCCTTTGAAGTTTGTTAAAGAATTAAGGGAAGGTGATATTGGCTCTTTTTCCGGGAAAAAAGCAGAAGAAATTAAGGGAAAACCTTACCCTGATGATGCTGAAAATCTGAAAGATATGAGAAAAAGGGCTAAGATTTTTTTAGATAAAGTTTATGAAAAACACAAAAATCATACAATCTTACTCATCAGCCATGGAAGAATAAGTGAAGTTCTTATTACAATTATTTTAAACAAGCCTTTAAATTATCTGGAAGAATTAGGGCATCTTAAAAATACATCTGTAAATATATTTGAAATAAAAGAAGATAAAAAACACAAGGTTCATTTATTAAATTGTACTAAACATTTGGAATAACATTAATAAAATCAAAAAATTTATATAGTATAAATAGTACTATACTACATTAAACAACATAGAACTATAAAAAAACAAAGATAAAATGGTAAAAGCCACTATTGAAATACCAAAAAGGGAAGATAGAATATTAAGAATTTTAAAAGCTACATATGGTTTTAAAACAAAGGAAGAAGCTGTTAATTTTATTATTAATGAATATGGTGAAAAAATAATAGAAAGAAAACTAAAATCTGAATTTGTAAAGAAAATGAAGAAGATTGAAAAGGAACAAGGAATAGCTTTTAAAGATATTAATGATCTAAGAACTAAAATTGAAGGTTAATAGGATGAATGGTTACAAATATAAAATAAAACCAACCTTAAAAAGTATTCTCAAGAAATTAAAAAATAAAGACAAAAACAGATATGAACGAGTTCTAAATAAAATTGAAGAAATAATTAACTCAGATCCAGAACATTATAAAAATTTAAGAAAACCTTTACAGCACTTAAAAAGAGTTCATATAGGCTCTTATGTTTTAGTTTTTCATTTTGATAAGAAAAATAAATTAATTTCTTTTGAAAACCTTGAGCATCATGATGATGTTTATGATTAAAAACAAATTGATTTATTATAAATTATTCATATAATTCCCTGATCTCAGCTTCAAATTCTTTTGATAATTTTTCAGGAACATATGCTTTAGATAAATCAAGAATCTGTTTTAATGAGGGAGCATTTATTTTTTCTGCGTCGTCGCCTTCGGCGATTTTAGACACCCACGCAAACAATACTCGGAGTTAATAAGATGACCGCTGGCAAAGAAACCAGGAAGATAGAGGAAACTTCTAAGCCCACAAACCCTACTAATTCCTTTATTATTTTCAGTGTGTTTTTCTACATAATTTTCAGTTAAAAAGATAAGATCAATTTTATCAATAAATAACTGCCTAAGGTGTATCAGATGTTCTTGAAAATACTGTCCTCTTCCAAAAGCCCTCTCTAAAACTTTTATTTGTTCAGAATTCAATTCTTTAAAAGGATTTGAAGTATTAACTTTAAAACATCCATATTCATCATTAATTATTTCTAAGTTCAAAGCAGATAATTCAGTAGTTAATGTTGACTTATCATCAAGAATAGATTCAATATCTTCCTCTGAAGGAAGGTAATTATGATTATTTATTAATTGATTATATGCCTCTTCTATGTGCTTGAAAATAGGGTTTGTATGGCATCTTCCTAAATGAAGCATTGCTTTTTTCCCCTGAATTTTATCATAAAAACCATGATCTGCTGTATAAAAATATTCATCTATTAAAGTTTTATCATCTAGCCTATCTTTACTAATCTCATCAGAATGCTGAATAGTTGGAATTTTAAATTTTGGGAATATCTCTTTTAAATCTCCCTGAATGTTTGTTATGTTTTTTAATGCCATAAGGAAAAAAGAATAGATATTCTTTTATAAATATTTTGTTTTTGTTGTTACTTTAGAATAGTTTTAATAATTAATAAACCTTCATCAATTTTCTAAGGCCAGTACTAAAAATCAAAGAGAATATTATATATGCAGCAAGCCATCCGGGAGTCCATCCAAATAATCTAAATTTTCCAAAAGGAAGGACGGGGTCATGCGGGACACTTACTTGTTTTAATGGGCCGACATTATAATTCTCCACAACAGGATTATATTCTCCTTTTCCACTGCTGACGCTAATCTCCTTATCATATATATTGTCCCCGTAATCTATAATAAGCATATAATCCCCTTCCTCTGCTTTAAGTTTCCATACTGCTTTGTTTTCGCTTATCTCCTGTGTTTGCCCATTGACGAAAACAAGCTGAGGAGTTGAATTCATATAAACAGTTCCCACAGCAGTATCATCAAAATAAGCAATAACACTAAATTCTTTATTTGGCTCTAAAGGCATATAAGCCATATTTGCGTTCAGCCAGCTGAATATTATAATCAAAGGTATTAAAGTGTATAAAGTTGACTTAAAGGAATGCTTCATGTACTCCATATTTTTTGACATCATCTTTGCCTGCATGTCCAATGCCTTTTTAGGGTCTTTGCTCTGAAGCTTCCTTATCTCTTTATTGAAACTGTTCAGCTCTTTTTTCAGCTTTTTCATCTTCTCCTGGTCTGTTGAAAACTTATAAACCAGAGTTACAATTAAGGTTATGAAAAAAGAAACTATTATTATGGCTGTGAGATAAGAAAGATTAAGCAAAGGATTCATTACAGGATCCAGTAAATTTGAAAACATCTGCATTTTTATTTTTACCCCTTTATCTAACGAAATATAATCTGTTTATAAAATTAATGTTTAAGACTGCATGAACTTCCTCATCATAGGGTTCATGTCCATCATGTGCTCTTTTGCAACTTCCTCATACAGCCTGTAAATAATCATAACTGTAAGCAGTATTCCTGTTCCCCTTGACAATGACCCGGTTAAGTCTGCAAAAGCAGCCAAAAACCCTACTGCCAGCGAGCCCATTATTGTCAGAGGCCATATATACCTTGCAAGCAGCCTTTCCAGCACTCTTTTATCTCTCCTGAATCCAGGCATATGCAATCCTGAACTCATTATATTTTCTGCCTGGCTTGCAGGGTCTAAGCCGGAACTCTGCACCCAGAAGAAACCGAATAAAAGGGCTCCTCCCATCATTATAAGCACATAGGCAGCAGACTGCCATGCCATTGTATATGTAACACTCCCTGTAATTAAAGCCCTTATTATATTATGGCCGTTAAGCCATGCTAAAGAAGATTCTGAAGCCTTGAATACTAATCTCGCAAAAAGCTGTATATTAGCCAATAAAGCAGCCACAAGTATAACAGGTATGTTGCTTGGGTACATAAAATTCAAAGGCCATCTTATTCCATGCCCTCTAATTCTTCCAAAGCCCAAAGGTATTTCAACCTTCATTGCCTGAACATAAACAGCCATTATAAACACTAAAACCGTAAAAACTAATGAAGATAAAAGTATCATTGCAGTGATAGTTTCTCCTGTTCCCAGAGACCTTATAAGCTCAGGTATTGCACCTGCAAAAGCCTCGGGGTTCTGCTCAGGATGAACCCAGCTCAGTGCCCTTACAAAAATCTGCTGTGAAACACCTGCAGCAATAAACAAGCTTATTCCGGAGCCCAGGCCCCATTTTGACACTATTTCATCCATGAATAATATCATTATTCCTCCTAAAAATAACTGCAAAATAAGCAGAAGCTGCAGCTGAAAATATAACGGAGTCCCCTGGAATGCCTGTGAGGGAGCCAATCCTCCCATAAAAACATAGATTGCTGCCTCAAGAAGCACAAAGAAAAGAGCCAGAAGCTTTTGTATTCCCTGGAATCTTCTTTTTCCCTCGTGGGTATGCAAATCAAAATGAACCATCCCTGTCCCGTTTAATAATTGTAACACAATGGATGCTGTAACTATAGGTCCTATACCTAGGCTTATAATAGAGCCGAACTTTGCGCCCAGTATAATAGATAAATACTCAAACTGGGCCATTGCGTTCTGCCCCAGGCCGAATAAGGGTATCATTCCTAAAATAAAGAAAACAACAAGGATTATGAGTGTCCATTTTATTTTTTCCTTAAAAGGCAGCCTTTTCTGGGTTGGCGCCTTGACTTCAGGAAAAATATTTATTAACTTGTCTATAAAATCCATTTTAGCCTATTGACTTATTATTTTCGAGCCTGCTGCTCTTTTTTAATTTGCTGATTATTAATTTTATTATTATTTTCAGAAAGCCCTTTATTTTCCTCTTTTTTATCTCCAACTATTTTCTTCTCTGTTTTTTCTTTTTTATCCTTGGTTTCTTTATCTTTTGCCTGCCCTGCATCCTGCTCAGGCATTTCTTCATTTATCTCTTTATCCTGTTCCTGCTTATCCTTCTTCTCTTTTTTAGGTTTCAGGATTACTACCTCGCCTCCTGCTTTTTTAACTTTTGAAACAGCTGAGGCTGAAGCATATAATGTTGTTATTTTCATCTTTTTCGTAATGTTTCCTGTGCCGAGAAGTTTGTTTTTCTTCATGTCCTTAAGGTCAAGTATATAAAAAGATTCTTTCTTTTTCATAATTCCTTTTTCAAGCAGTCGGTCAAATTTTCTCTCAATATCCAGGAGATTAATTGGCTTCTGTTTTATTTTGTTTTTAGTTTTAAATCCGTGCTTTCCTGGTTTTGGGTAATTATCGTACTTCCATATGCTGGGCTTATTCTGGTCTCCCCTCTTACCTGTTCCTGCATTTCCCCTTCCCCCGCGGTTTCCTGCTCCCCTTCTTTTTTTCATACTGCCGCCTCCGTGGGTCTTGGAGCCTCTGTATTTCCTTACTTTCTTTCTTTTTACGTTTGCCATATTACAACATCCTTTTCAAAAGATTATTAATATCTCTGCCCCTGTATCCAAGAGCACCGCCCCTGCCAAAGGGCTTTTTTATTCCTTTTTTCCTGAAACCTCCTTTAGGAGGGCTTAGCCTGAATGTTTTTTTATTGTCTTTTGCATCCTTTCTCATCTTAACAAGAAGGGCATAGGTTTCATCATCAATCTCACCATAGGCAACATAATCCTTTACCTTGAAAATCATTCCCTTGTTTACAGGATTATTCTTAACCACAACGCAGTTATTTTTTTTATGAAGGTTGAGCATTCTAAGTGTTGATTTTTTGTCTTCTGTCAGATTAACCAGTCCTCTTACCAAAACAACAGCAATATTATCACTGGTTTCTTTCTTCAGTGCCTGTTTTTTAACAGCAGCTGTTTTTTGCGGTTTGTCTGTTTTATCGACTTTAGTGGCTGTCTTAGCAGATGGTTTTTTTACTATCTTTATTGCAATTTCCTTTTCTTCTTTTTCATTCATTTTTCAGCTCCTGTTATCTTCCCTTCGGCTATTGCCAGATTTTCAATATCTTGTGGTTTTATCTTGGTTGATAGTAATTTTTTCAGTGCTTTCTCACATGCATATATCAGGTTAACCTTGTTTTTTGTCTGCCCCTCAGTATGCGACCATATATCTTTTATTCCTGCCATCCCGAGGATTTTTGCACATTCCTTTTCAACAACCAAACCTGTTCCTTTTGGGGCAGGCATAAGCTTTATCCTTACAGAGCCTGACTTACCCTCGACTGCAAAAGGTATTGAATGCGGAGTTTTGCAGTTGCATTTCCATGAGCCGCATCCCCTGCTTATCTTGAATATATTTAATCTTGCTTTCCTGAAAGCCTTGTCCCTTGCAGGAACTGTTTCCTTTGCCTTTCCGAATCCCAATCCAACATAGCCGTTTTTATTGCCCACAACAGCCATGCATGAGAACTTCAGCTTGTTGCCTTCCTGGGTCTTTTTCTGTGTTCTCCTGAATGAAATCCTTGCTCCTCCGCCGAATTTGCCTTTTACCTGGCCTGATGAGATTAAATCCTGCTCCAGTTCAGGCAATAAAAAATCAACTATCTCAGGCTCAAGAACTGAAAATCCGTTGTCAAGTATATAATCAAGCTCTTTTATCTCCTGGTTTTTTACTTTTTTACCTATATCTGTCCTGGGCGACCATGCCTCAAGAAGCTGGTCTTTGTCTTCTTTTTTGCCTGAAACACGGGATTTTTTTCGCGACATTTTTTTATTTGCCTTTTTCATATCGTCAGTTTCTGCCATGGAACTTTCTTCATCTGTTTTATTTGGAATCGAAGATTTCTGAATATGCTCAGAAACTTTTGTTTCTGACATCTCATCCATGATTTTTCTTGTTTTTGCCTTTTTGTTTTTCATGATTATTTACCTTCTATCTTTTTTATTATATCATCAAACTTTTTAGTAATGTTGTTATTTTTATAAGATGAAAACTGGGCAGTGCTCTTTTTATTTTTCATATAAGCAGTTATTGTCTCCCCTTTCAGATGCAGTTCATCAGGAAATTCTGTTTTCTCACCGTGAGGAACATCCAGCCCCTGGTCAATAATTCCTTTCAGTACAGCCTTGAACCTGAATGAAAAACTGTTCATCCCTATATCAAGGACGGCATTTTTTATGCCTTTTTCAATAATTTTACCTGCAATCATCCTGCCTGTAAGATAAGCAGCAGGAACATTCTTGAATGAGTATTCCCAGCCATATTTTTTTAGCCCTTTTGAGCTGAAACTCATTATTGTCTTATCCCCGTCAGGATTATATTCAACAAGCTGTGCAAAAATATACTTGTTTGAAATTCTCACAACTAACCTTGGGCTTCTTTTCTTCAAAAGAGTCAGCCTTTTTTTGTAATTGGTCTTCTGCTCCCTTTTCCTTCTCTTCGGCACATTGTGCCTTGTATTTCTTGCCATTATATATCACTTCTTGGATTTTCTGGATTTTTTAGTTTGTTTAGCTTTAGCTATGAACATATCATGCTCATTAAGGTAAACTTTTATATGTCTCCTGCTTCTGAAAAAACCGCCTTTTATCTTGCAGATTATATTCCTGTATATCTCGTCCTTTATCAGTCCCTTTGACCTTAATTCCTTTAAAAATTTCCTTTGTATCCTTACAGCATCCACCCATTTCTGCTTTGAGGTTTTTCTTGATGAAGGTGTGCCTTTTCTTGAGCCTGAGCCTTTGCCTCTTCCTTTTCTTTTTTGCTTCAGCTGGTGCTTTCTTCTGTGGGGTGAGACTTTAAGCTGGTTTTTCCTTGTTATGGCCTTGTCACTTGCAAGCATCCTTATGTCTGTCCTTGTAAGTGCCTCGCTTATCTCATCAAGCCTGTTTTTATCAAACCTAATTCTTTTAGGTGAGCATTTCAAAACATCTGCTGCAAGTTTTTTTTGTAATTTTAAATCCATTTTTAACTACCTTATCATATTATTATTTTTTCTTTGTCAATAACTTGTCTTTTTCCTTTTTTGCCTGTTCTTTTTCCTCTTCCTTTGTTTTATTTGGAATCGAAGATTTCTGAATATGCTCAGAAACTTTTGTTTCTGACATCTCATCCTTTTTCTCTTTTTCCGGCTGTTTTTTCTTTTCCTTCTGTTCTCTTTCCTTCTTTTTCCTTCTTGTCTCAATCTCTTTTTTCTTCTGTTCTTTTGTCTTTTTCCATTCCATAATTTTTTTATCGAATTCTTCAGTGTTAAAATTCAGTATCTTTATCTTGTTTTTCTTTGCTTTTTCAACAATAATCATTTTCTTTTTCTTGCCTAATGCTGCGCTGATAATGACTGCCTGTTTTTCAGGGTTAATATGATCAATTGAGCTTATGTTAGTGACATAAACTATCTCAAGCCCTTCAGGGGAAAGGTTTCTCATTGTCTTGGGGTTTTTATATCCTGTTTTAGGATGCTCCCTGTGGCCCCTTAATTTTCTCCTTAATTTAGACTGCAATCCTTTTGGCTTTCTCCATGTTGAGGACAATCTTGATTTTCTTTTAGAGGCCTGCCTTATAAAAACCGGCTTTCTTTTCTTTTTTCTTTTGTTTTTATCTGATTTCATTTTTTATTCATGAACTTTTTATATAAGGTCCTTTCCGTCTTTATGGTATATATAAATCCCGTCCTGGAATATCCTCTTGTCAAAGCCGGGCCTTTTTGTAAGGGTTTCAATATCTGCAGCTGCCTGTGCTGTTTTTTCCTTGTCTATTCCCTCAACTATGACTTCATTGCCCTTTACCTCAACATTTATGCCTTCAGGCATTACTAATTTTCTCGGAGTATTCTCGCCTATGAAATTCTTAACTTCAAATACCTTTTCCCTGACTGAAACATTCATTGGAAAATGAGTGTAAAATATCCTGAGCTTGTATATGTGCCCTGTTCTGATTCCTTTCATCATATTTACAAGATGCGCCTTGTAGGTATAAATCATCTTTTTTTCCCTTTTTGTGGGCTTTTGCCCGCAGCTTAATATTATTTCATTATTTTTTATCTCAATATTTATCCTCGGATTGAAAAATCTTCTTTTCAATTCCCCTTTCGGGCCTTTTATGACAAAAAGGTTATTCTCATGGCTAACCTGGACTCCTTCAGGGATTTCTATGGTTTCAGTTATCTTGTCTGTCTTCATTTTTATAACTAATAGCAATAAGCAACCAGTTTTCCTCCTAGGTGTTTCTCTTTTGCTTCTTTATGCGTCATTATGCCTTTTGATGTTGTAACAATAATAATCCCGAAATCCTTTGCAGGCAGATATCTCTGCTCGTATTTCTCAAAATTATCCACATTGACATCAAACCTTGGCTTTATTGCGCCTATCTTGTTTATTTTGCCTATAAGATGTATCTTTAATTTTCCGCCCCTGTTGTCTTTTATAACCTCATATTTCCCGATAAAAAGATTCTCATTCAGGACATCCAGAACCCTGCGTATAATCCCGGAATTATACCTGGTTAAAACTTCTTTCTTTCCTGTTTTTTCATAGTTCATTATATGCGACAAAACATTTGCCAAAGGGTCATTTAAAGTCATTTTATTTCACCATTAATTATATTTATCAAAACCTATCTTTTCAGCTATCTCACGGAAACATCTCCTGCATAAATCCAGGCCGTATTTTGAAATAACAGCATGCCTGTTTCCGCATCTCCTGCATTTTATTACCTTCTGTGATTTTGTCCTATCTTTAGGAACATTATATTTTTTCCATCTGGCAATCTTTGCTTCCTTGGAGCCAATCTGTTTCAAAACCTTTTCATTTGAGCTGCTTGTCATTATTCTACCTCTGATTCTTCTTCTTTTATTTTAACATTAAATTGAGTTTTCATGAATTTTATTGCCTGCTCCTTGTTTATTTTATGGTGCAAGGGAATATGACCTTGCATATGTTTTCTTCTTTCAACCCTGAATCCTGCCCTTTTCAGGACAATAGTTGCCTGCATGCCCATAAGCCCTATGTCAACATTATAATCAACACCATCCATATCTATATAACGGGGTATGCCGAAGCTTATATTGCCGTATTTGTCAAAACAGCTTTCCCCTAACAGGTTTTCGCTTGCAGATAAAATCTTAGGTATAATCCCCAGAGCATCTTTCCCCCTTAATGTTATCTTGCAGCCTATAGGCAGACCGGGCCTTAATGACCATGTGGGGATTCTTTTCTTTGTTATTGTCTCAACAGGCTGCTTTTGTGTAATGTAATTAAGCAGTTGTTTTGCTTTTTCCATTTTGGTGGGGTCTTTTCCGACACCTATATTTAAAACTACCTTGTCCACTTTAATTGCTTCCATTGCATTAGCGGTTTTTGGTTTTGTTTCCTTCTTTATTTTTATTTCAGGCTTCTGTTTTATCTTTTGCTCGCTCATTTTTTATCCCCGAGAATCATTTTTTCAGGAAGGGCTATTGAAAAATCCTTCCTGGTTTTGAAAACTTTGCCTTTGTTTTTATCATCATTTTCGAATTCAAATTCTATATCCTCTCCTCTTATGTTTTTTATTATTCCTATATTGCCTATGTATCTTCCTTTGAAGAGGAATACCCTTGAGCCCTTGCTTAAATCAAGCTTTCCGGTTATTTTGTTGGTTTTAATCTCAATTAAAAGGCTCTGGCCTGTTTTGTAATCGTCTTTTTTAACAATAAGATTGGTTCCGTCAAGGCAGTTCAGCTGTATCCTGTCTTTCTTTATTTTTGTCTTGTTGACAATCTTTACAATCCTTGTGCTGCTTTCTTTTTCATCCAGAGGCAATAAAGCAAGCCTGGATTTTTTTGTTAATATTAAAGTATAATTCTCATTCAGCTCAGGGAAGGATATTATGTCAAGGAAATTCACCTGCTTCCTGAAATCCCAGACTTTTTTTCCATTTACAAGAACCTCATGGTTTTTCAGTATGTTCCTTGATTCCTTTGTTGTGGTTGATTTATTGACCATCTTTTTTAATATTAAATTTACAGGAAGGCCCAGTTCCATAATCATTCCGCCGGCATTTGGCCTTGTAGTGAATTTATGCTCCTTTCTGTTGATAGGCCAGGTCTTTGGTGCATTTATTCTCTTTAAATGATTCTTTGTCATTTTTTACCTCATTTCTTCTTTGTTGATTTTTTCTTTGTTTTTCTGGATTTTGATTTTTTTGCAACTGGTTTTTTTCTTTTTTTTGGCTCATGCTTTTCAGTTTTTTCATCATCTTTTTTATCTTTTAGCGGAGTATTCTTTTTTTCTCCCTTTAATTTAGCAATTCTTTTCCTGTCGTCTAAATTAAGCTCAACTATCATAACATTCGAGGGTTTTAAAGGATATGATGTTTTTGTGCCGTCCTTTTTTGTGATTTTTATTTTGTCAACATAAATCCTTGATTTTTTAAGCTCAACTTTTTCAATCCTTCCTTCTTCTTTTTTGAATCTCCCGTTCATAACTTTTATTTTATCCCCTTTTCTCAGCCTTAGAGACCTTCTGCTGTATTTTTTCCTTAATTCCCTGGATAAATGAGCATTCAGGAATTTGCCTTTTATATGCAGGGGAGCATTAAATCTATATTTACGCTGCTTATTCGGCTTAATGCTCTTATTCCATTTCAGTGAAAATTTCTTTTTCATTTTAAATTATTTCTTGAGATATGAACATGCCATATCCTTTACCATATGATCCTCCATTTTCATTATATTTTTGAGATAATAAATCACTGTATTCTTGAGAGCCACATATTATGAATTGAGTTGGTAGGGAAATTGGTTTAAAAAATATAAATCCTCTTTCGAAGTCTGATGATTTTGTTAAATTAATATTATAGTTTCCTCCTTGAGCCTTCCATTTTTGGCCTAATTTCTCTAGTTTTGATGCATGTCCTTTAATATTTTTTTTAGTTATAATGGGATAAACACCGACAAGGATTTTTCCACTATACTCCTTTCTTAATTCTTTTATTTTTTCATCAAATTGTGTATATGTTTCTTTGTTCATTTTTCTACCTTTAAACTATTATGCTTGCAACCTTTGCAACAGGAGACCATCTTTCAGTAACTTCCTTTGCGATTGCACCCTTGAATATTGTTCCTTTTGGATTTCCGCTTTCATCTTTCAGCACAATAGCGGCATTATCTTCAAACTTAACCCTTAAACCATCAGGCCTTCTGTATTCCTTTTTTTGCCTTACGATTAATGCAGGGACCACCTGCCCCATCATATCAGGCTTTCCTTTCACCACAGATGCAATGACCATGTCACCAACACCTGCAGATGCTTTTCTTCCTTTTCTGGTCTTCAGCCTTTTGACAGAGATTATATTCAGCAAATGTGCGCCTGAATTATCGCATGTTTTTATTTTGCTTCCTACAGGCAGTGACCTTGTTATTTTTGATTTTATCGGCTTCATTTTTCCATAACCTCCAGAACAACAAAGTTCTTGGTTTTTGATAAAGGCCTTGTCTCAGCTATCTTTACAATATCCCCTTCCTTCGCATTTATGCAGTCTGGGTTGTGTGCTTTTATAGTTGAGGTAAAAACTGCAGACCTGTCATATTTCCTGAATATCTTCTTTCTTTTCCACTGGACGCTTACTGTCCTGTGCATCTTATCGCTTATTACCTCGCCGACAAAAACCCTTCCGTGAATCTTCAGATTTCCGTGGAAAGGGCATTTTTTATCGCTGCATTTCCTGTCAGGCATTTTTAATTCAGACTTTGCAATTTCCTCTGTCTTTGTGCTTTTAGCATCTGTCTGAACTGAATTAGCTTTCTTTGTTTCTGTTTTTTCAGAGCCCTGTTTAACAGGTGCTTTTGCCTCAGGAGTTTTCTTCTTGTTTTCCTGTTGTTTTGTTGTTTTCTTTTTCATTTTTTATGCCTGTATTATTTTATCTTAATCCTGTCTTCAGGCCTTTTCATAATTTCATTGCCTTTGACAGTCTTTCCCTGAATATTAAATATGTTGTGTTTTTTTATCACTTTTTTTGTTCCCTTGCCTGTCTTTAAAACAAAGGTGTTTTTTGTTTCATCTATTATTTTTCCTTTAAGCCCTATCAAGGACTTATTCCCTGAATCCATGACCTCAATATCAAGGCCTATGAATTCCGTTTTCAGGAATCTCATTTTATCTTTATGGTTTCCGGCGGAAAGCCTTCCTTCACAAGGACTTCCCTGATTTTGCTCAGGTGGTCCCCCTGAAGCTCTATATTGCTGTTCTTCACTGTTCCTCCGCATGCAAATTTCCTTTTTAATTTTTTTGCAAGCTCCTCCAAATCCACTTCTTCGCCGTTTATTCCTTTTATTATTGTATATTTTTTTCCGAATTTCTTTTTTTCTATCTTTGCTGTTATCTGCTGTCCTTCTTTTGCAATATTCTGGAAAGTATCCAGTTCATCCGGCAAACCAGTTATTTTTGATAAATCAGTCATTTTTTTTCTTTGTTTTTTTGTAATTCCTCTTGAGTTTTTTCCCTCATCAAAGTATTAATTTTTGCGATTGTTTTTTTCAGCTCCTTTATCTGCGAAGGCTTTTTTATTACTGCCTGGGCTGACTGGGCATTAAGCTTCATCAGTTCCTTTTCAGCATCTGCCATCTTTTCCTTCAAATCCTCTGTACTCCTTGCTCTAAGTTTTCTGGAATTCATTTTTTGCCCTCTTTATTATCTTCTTTTTTCTCTGTTTTTTCTTTTTTATCCTTGGTTTCTGCTGTTTTTTTCAGGATTTCTTTTGTCTCCTCTTTGGCTTCTGCCTTTTTCTCCTCTTTTTTTGGTTTTGAGCTGACTGTTCTTTCCTCCAGAACAATCTCAATATGCGCCCTCTTCATTTTTCTGCTTCTTTTTCTGCCGTAATGAAAAGTTGATCCTGCTTTCTGGGCTGCAATATGCTTTATGAATAAATTTGAGCCAAGCCCCTTGTCTAATGCATTTGACTCAGCGCTTTTGATTAATTTCAGTATCTCCATACATGTTTTCGGGACAAATTTCCCTGCTCCCTTTCCTGACTTATGGCCTGCACCTTCAGTGAATCTCCTGAAAGGTATTGCTTCTTCCATGCTTATTGCCTTTTCAAGGATATTTTTTGCCTTTGTTATTTCTTTGCCTCTTAAAAAATTACATATTTCTATTGCATTCTTGAATGAAACAGGCATATCCCTGCCTAATGCTTTGGCCGTATTCTCTTTCAAATCCTTAAAAATATATTTGTATTGTGGCATTTTTTATCTTTATTTTAATGATATGTTTGCGGTTGACTTTGTTGCGCCAACTCCCGGCTTGTTGTGTTTAAGCTTCTTTCTTGTAAGTACAAATTCGCCAAATAAATGGCCTATCGCTTCCTCTTTGAATACAACAGGCTCAAACTTATGCCCGTCATGTATCCTTACGGTTTTTCCAATCATTTCAGGAAGCACAAGCATATCCCTTAAATGGGTCTTTACATTATTTTTTATTTTGATTTGCTCTCTTAATTTCTGATGTTTTTCTGAAAATCCTCTTTTAATATTCCTTCTTGCCCTTGAAGGCAATAACTCTGCAATCTCATTCAATGACATTGCCTTTAATTCATCCAGTGTCTTTCCCCGATAGCTAAATTTTTCTTTTGCCATTTTTTACCTCAATGAATGGGATTTCAATTTTTTCCCTGAATGTCCCATACGTTCCTTTTCCGGGTGTTTTTGAAAAACCCCCTGCAATTTTTCTTTTGCCATTTTTTACCTCAATGAATAGGACTTTATTTTTTCTCTATCTTACCTCTCTTTCTTCCTGTCTGCTTAGGGCTTATCAGTCCTACTTTTCTTCCAGGAGGCGCATGCCTTGATATAGGCCTTGACCTTCCTTTTCTCAATGACCTTGAGTTTCCGAATGGATGGTCGACAGCATTCTGTGCTGTTCCTGAAACAACAGGATATAATTTATTTTTTGCCTTTTTGTAATAATATTTGTTTCCTGCTTTAAGGAAAGGCTTTTCTTTTCTTCCTGAGCCAGCAACCCTTCCTATTGTGGCCCTGCATCTGATATTGAAAACCTTGACTTTTTTTGAAGGCAATTTTACTTTGATTCCATCTTTTGTTTTTCCCACTATAATCCCAAAAGAGCCCCCTGCCCTTATAAACTTGCCCCCGTCCCCGGGAACAGACTCTATATTGAATATCCTTGTTCCTTCAGGAATTTCCATTAAAGGCAGCACATTGCCGTTTTTTATGACTGAATCACTGCCTATCTGAAGCTTTTGCCCCACTCTTAAGCCTTCTGAGGCTATCATCAGGCCTGTCTGGGTTCCGTTTTCTGTGGGATACAAAACCTCTATTAAAGGGGCGCTGTGGCCACGGCATTTTACAATGTCCTTTATTTCAGCCTCACTTATATTGTATCTTACCTTTGCCTCTCCCTTATAGTTGAAGCTCGGAGCCCTGTACGTAGGGCCTCCTTTTCCCCTTGCCTGCTGAATTAGTCTTTTTCCCATTTTTGATTTTAATTTATATTATTTAATTACATCAATCCCATTTCAGTTGCTATGTCTATAGCAGGGTAATCTTTATTGAATTTAACATATGCTCTTTTTACTGCATCAGGTCCCACTAAGGTGTTTATCTTATCCACCTTTACTTTGAAAACCTTTTCAATCTCATCTTTAATCTGCTCTTTTGTGGACTTAAGATCAACTACAAAAATCAATTTGTTTTCTGACTCCATTAATCTAATAGATTTTTCTGTTGCCAAAGGATATTTTATGTATTTCATTTTTTGCCTGTTATCCTCTCATCCAAAACCTTAATTGAGCTTTCAGTGTATAATGTGGCCCTTCCCGGAACTGCTCCGGGAGCAAGGTCCTCTGTATTCAGTGATAATGCATCAGTTATATCAACACCAGGAATATTTTTCCCGTGTTTTTTCAATAATGAATCCTTTGATGAAACAACTATAAGCAAAGATTTGCTTTTCTTGTATTTCCTTCCCCTGCTTTTTCCTTTTCCTGCCCTTATTTTTCTATACTTTGTCCTTTCAAGCTCTTTCTCAAAGCCCAATGACTGCAAAGCAGATATTATCTCTTTTGTTTTTGACAATTTTTCAAAATCATCAGTGATTATAAAAGGATATTTTTCAGGCAGCATATGGTTTCTCTGTTCTGCAAGCTTTTTATTCAATGTTGCAGACAGGGCAGATAAAAATGCTTTCTTATTCTCTTTCTTGTTTATGTTCTGCTCCCATATCTTTTCTGCTTTTGGAGGGTGTGCTCTTCTTCCTCCTACTGTGCCTGGTGCAAAAGCTCCTACCCAGAACATCCTTGTTCCTCTTCTTGAAAGTATCTTTCTGGGAACCCTGCTTATACCATGGCCATAACAACCACGGTATTTCCTTCTTCTTTTTGATATTAAAGTTGAATGTCTTTTTCCTGCTTCGGGGTCGCTGCCGTAAGGCTGTCTTTTTCTGGATTGCAAAGACAAAACTGCTCTCTTGATAAGGTCCTGCCTTAAAGGCTCATTAAAATAGCCTGCTAAGGTTATATTGCCTTTTTCTTTTCCTTTTTTGTCAACTATATTTATTTTCATCTTAATCCCTGCTGTGAGCCTTTGCTTATATAATGAATATCAGGAGCCTCTTCGCTCTCTTTTTCATATTTGCTTTCCCTTATGGGCTTTGTAAGAATAACTCCCCTTTTCTTTGGCCCTGGTATTGAGCCTTTTATCAGTAAATATTCTCCTTTTACAGTCCCGTATGACCTGAACCCTCCTTTAGGGTTTATATCTTCAGGAGAATTATTTATTTTTAGTATCTGCTTATTATAATCTGTCCTCTGGTGGTATCCTGTCTGGCCTGCAAAAGCTGCCCTGTACATGACATGGCCCTGTTGTACCCATGGGCCTAATGAGCCAGGCCTTCTCCTGCCTTTTTCAGACTTGTGCGGCTTAAGGTTTATGCCAAATCTCTTTACAGGACCCTGCATGCCTTTGCCCTTTGTTACTGCATGGACATCAACGAAATTGCCTGCCTTAAAAACATCATTTATGTGGATTTCCTTGTCTGACTTTTCTTTAACCAAAGCCAGTTTTTCTTCTTTTGAGCCGGATATGAAAATCTCAAACAGCTCAGGCTTTTTCTTAAATTTTATTAAATGAGGCTGGGTATAAATGAGAATTGTTATTTCATCAAAATCATCAGGGTTTATCTTGTCTAGCTGCTCTTTAGAAGCAGGAATGTTTGTTTTTCTTTTTAACTGCTTATTGACTTTGAAATTGATTTGTTTTTTGAGTTCCATGTATTTGTTATTTTCTTTGTAGAACCTCACCGCAGCTATTCTCATAGGAGGGCATTCAACAACTGTAACAGGAACCCTTATCTCCTCTCCTTTTGTAATAGAATGCTTGTAATTGTCAGTCATCATGACATAAGTCATCCCTGCCTTGTAGCCCATGAAGCCTGTTATTGATTTTTCTTTTGTTTTAGAATAAGATCTAAGCCTGGGATAAATTCGTTTAGCCCTTTTCCTGGGCCAAAACTGCATGCTTCCGTGTCTTGGGCTTACTGGCTTTGGCATTTTTTCCTCAATTAAGTCAAATATTTATTTTTTAATAACACTCTCTAAAACAGAGTTTATTCTTAAAATCAGCCTATTATTTGCCTTCCATTCAGAATCTCCCAGAGATTATTTGGAAAGCCTTTTCAGGCCAATAATGATGTTTTATCATCAATATATTAGCCTAGGAATTATGTGGGGTTTATAAATATTATGGTTAATTTAATATTTATAATATAAGAGAATTCAATTCTGACAAAAACCTTATTATATATAATGTACTTATAATATAAGCATGAAGAAAACAATTAAATTCACTCCTCCTGATTACATCTGGATTTTTATTATATCAGGAATAATCCTTTATTACTTTTTACCTCTGAAACAAATTATTTTCCCGCCATTTAATTATTCAGGAATCCTTTTGATTATTTTAGGCGCATACTTAAATTTTGTCTGGGTTTATTTTATTTTCAGAAAAGAAAAAACAACAGTTAATCCTTATGAAATCCCGAGAAAGTTGGTTAGCTATGGTGCTTTCAGAATCTCAAGAAACCCCACTTATCTTGGAATGGCCTTACTCTTGGTGGGTCTTGCTGTTTTGCTCGGTTCTGTATCTCCTTTTATTTTACCTATTATATTTGTAATTTTGACAAATCTTTTTGTTATCCCTATTGAAGAAAGAAATCTTGAGAAGAAATTCGGGAAAAAATATGAAGATTATAAAAAGAGAGTCAGGCGTTGGATATAATTAATTTTTAATGAACTTCTTATGAAATAAATTATCCAATTCTTCTCCTTAATTCATGATAGCTTCCATTCATCATATCGTCTATGGTATATTGGGGGTCAAAAGGCATCTCGTTTGAAAGAAGAATTTGAACTACCCTAAGCCCATTATCTCCTAATCTTACCCAGAGAGCATCAAGAGGCTCGGGCTCAATGGTTCCTGTTTCTGCATAGTTATCTTTTATTACTTGTTCAGAAGGTGTTCTGAAGAAATTCCAATCAGCTTCGTGTATCTGCGTTGGTGATGGTTTGAAGAAAATGCCCTTTAGATTGTATTTATCTGCATACTCAAAAGTTTTTTCCATGGAATAGATTCTCTCGTTTTCCCCTAAGGTTCTGTGGTTCTGCTGCTCGCTTTTTACAGATTCACCAACAGGCAATCCTGCTTCATACCATATTACACCTAAAGATTCATATCTTTCCATATACTGCTTTGTGCTCTCAAAACGATTTACCAATTCAAAAAACCACTGCTGGTCATTCTCAAATGCACTTAAAAAAGGGACTTTGGTAAAGATATACTCATAATCAGTGTAATTAAAATCAGGCCCAGTATAGCCAGTTTTGCAGATATCTGCAACCTCTCGTATATCCTGATCAGCACAATTTGGGCCGCCGTCATTAGTTGCAAACCCAAGTTGTCCTGAATATTTTTCCCGGACTTTTTGCTTTATATCCTGGGCCCAGCTACTCATAAATGCCCTGTCCTCAGGATAAAGGTCATGATATTGGTTATTAGGATCAACAAGAAGCGCACTTGCCTCTTCCAGAGGTATGAAAGCTTCAACATCATGTTTTTCTGCTATTTCTGCCCACTCAAGAATTATTGGCTCAAACTGAGGATAAAGATATTCCTTTGCAAATTCAGGATCATATTCCCCTTTTTCAGTTAATATATCAATTTGGTGGTGTATTTCATATGAAGTATGGCCCACTGCAAGAATTACCCTGAAACCTGCCTTTCTGAATGCATTGAGATAAAATAAATAAACTTCTTCTCCCGGCACATAGAAACCATTTTTTAAGGATTTTTTAGGCTCCATTTCTATCTGCAGCAGCACAGTATCAAAGCCGTCCTGTTTTGCTTTGTCTATGTTTGAAAGAACCACTCTCATATCTGCAACATCATTCAGGTAAAAACCACGATAAGTGTCGCTTGTTACATTTGGCTTGGGAAGAACTATGCCTGAAAGGTTTTGCTCTTCGAATTCCTGGTTAAGTCTTTCCAATATCTTCTCTGCATCAAGCTTTTGATTATTTTCAAGCAAGTTAATATATTCAACAATCTGGTCTATTTGTTCAGGTGTCGCACCGTTTTCTAAAACATTTGAAATGATTTTGGAAAAAGCAGGGTTTCTTGTGCCACTTATATTATATAGTGAATTGTATATTAAAAAAGAAGTAAATAAAACAATAATAATTACAGAAATTATTAATATATTTTTATTTTTCATTTATTTTTTAAACTCTTTTTTTAAAAGTATAGTTTTATGTTTTTTCTATATTATATATATTTTTTGGAAGGTAAGGATTTATGGTTTAGAATAAATTAGATTTTTCATTCTTTGGATTTTTTCTTACTCTTCTTTCCTGAATTAAAATCCCTTGCCTTTAATATAGAATAATTAACAGGGTTCTTTATTTTAGAGCATAAGGGGTCTTTATTGGTGCATAAATGAAGGTCATGGTAATAGCCTTTGTTAGTGCAGTTAGGAGGCAGTATGTTCTCTTTGTTCCTTTTATGGTATCTTAAATGGCTTTCTATGAAATTCCACCTAAGCTCTTCGCTGTTTCTCTTGTTCCATTCTTTCACCAGCTTTTCTATCTCATCATAATTCCAGCCTAAATTGGTTAGAAAATTCACCAATATAAACAAAAACCTTTTTCTCCCGTCTTCTAATCCTTGTAACCCTTTTTTTATGCAAGGCGGGAAAAACATCTCAGGCAGGGAATAATCCATCTTCTCAAATTCTTTTTTTTGTATTTTTATTTTTGTTTCCTCTATTTCAGGCTTGAAGTCAAAAGCCCTTAATATTAAATCAGAGGCTTCACCCTGTTTTGCTTTTTCCCTTTCAAGAAAAGACATTTTTGTATCTTTTATGTTTCTCGGATAGACCATCCTTTTCCTGAATTTAAGCAGCTTGTCTAATTCTATAGGCAGAGAAACAAGCCCTGATTTCTCATGGTATGAATAAGGCATCCTGTACATATGCCTTGAGCTGATAAGCAAGGTATCCAGTTCAATTATTGAAGAAACATCAAACTCTGTTTTAAATTCACAAGAGCCGCAGGAACATTTTGGCTTTATTGTGCTCTTCTTTTTGGCTATACTTTTACAATCAGGGCATTTTATATAGGTTTTTTCAGTTTGCATAAAAACACTTTTGTCGCATTTATCACAATAATACTCATACTCTGTTTTTAGTTTATTTAAATCAAGAACCTTATTACATTTTTTACATTTAACTTTTAAAAAATCCTCTTTTTTCTTGTTTAATGCTTTTATTAAAGAATTTATTTTTATCTCATATTTCCCGAATTTTATCTTTTCATCATCAACTTTTATATAATTGTCAGAAACATAATGAATCAGATACTGGGCTATTCTTTTAGGCCCTTCAGGAAAATAATCCTTCAGCAACTCCCCATGAATTTTCTCAGGAAATGCCTCCCACGGAACCCCTATATGAAAGCCTTTGTTTCCTGAAAACTTCAGAGAAATAGTTTTAACATTGTGCTCTTTTAAAGCCTTGATTAAAAAATAAGTCGTAATCTTTGCAAGAACCCATAATTTTGAGTCAATATCAAGTATTAAATCCCAGCCTTTCCTTAAATTATCCATCTCTTTTTTCTTCATTCCTGTCTGTAACTGTAATGGATTTCTCCATAATTCCTCAGAGCAGTGAAAGCTGACTGCCCCGTTTCTTGCCATCTCAAGTATGTCATTACTGTATTCTAATGTATCCGGCCTTTTACCAAATCCTTTCTGGAATTTAACAGCTATTTCCTTATCTTTTGCATGCCTTAACAATGCGTCCCTTATCTCCTGCCTTTTATAATAAGAAAGTGTTTTGGATATTAACATTATCTAAAATAAGAAAAGGATTTTATTTAAATAATTTATTAGTGAGTGGCTTGTGAAATGAAATATTAATTAAAAATATTTTCTATTTAAATTCCAAAGTAGTAACAAATAGAAAGATTTATATAACTATTAATATTTCCAGAATAAGGTGATAATCATGGAGAATTTTAATTTAAGTCCAAATTTAAATATAAACCAGAATACAGATCCTTTAGCAAAGCTTAGGGGACATATATTTTTAGTAGAGAATTATTGTAATTTATGTAAGTCAAGCAAAGAAAGAATATTAGAAAAAAATTCAGCACAAAAACAAGCGCATATGAATGTAATAAAATATGCAGGAAAAGCAATGGAAGATATAGAGGATTATGATTTAAGATCTAACTTTACTAATTTTTATAAGAATTTTCGTCCTTTGGTAGAGCCAATTTTTAATGAATTGGATATATATAGAGACAAAAAAGAGATTGAAGAAATTATAAAAATAATTGAAAAAAAAGGATTGGAAAAATCTGGGTTAATAAACATATTAAAATTAAAAGGAACAAAACACTTAGCCAATATTACAAAAGAATTAGATAAAAAAGGTTTTGTAAAGAAACTAAGGAAATTAAGCGAAAAAACAAGAGAAGAAAATAAATATTATAAAAGTATAAAAAGAAATATAGAATATTTTATTAAGCAATGCAGTTCAAAAGAAGATTATTGTAAGAATTGTGATATACAAATAAAAAAATATATTCCAGAATTAAAAAAACTGACTGATGAAATAATTTATGAAAGAAAAACTTTCAAAAGAGATTTAAACTCAGCTTTAAGTTTAATAGTTGATATTACAGCTAATAGTATAGATAGTTTAGATAAAAAATTATTTTAATAAAATAAAGGAATTTTTAGAACTATAAAAAAATATTCATATATTTATGTGGCCTTTTTTTCCTTTCGAGAAGAATTAACTCCAGCTAATTCTGGAGAGCTGTGAGTTTGAATTGCCAAATCAGGAAGTTTATGAAATAAGGCAAGCAAGGGTTCTTGAAACATTTAATAGTCTGGAAGGTAAGTTAGATTAAATTTTATTAATTAAGTTTGAAAAATAATTTTTAACAACTCTTCTTCTTTATATCCTCGGCAGCAATCATTCCAGTTACAGCTGAAAATACTATGCCCCTGGAATGGCCTGAGGCATCTCCTGCAACATAGAAATTACTGACATTGGTTTCCATTCCCTTAGTTACATTATATCTTGTATCATAGAACTTTACTTCAGGTGCATAAACCAGGGTTGAGCCTGAGTTTATTCCCGGAATAATATAATCGAGCTGTTCTATGGCCTCAACTAAATTAATTACTATTCTTTCAGGAAGCGCCATTGATATATCCCCTGGGGTTGCATTTTTCAAAGTAGGTGAAACCTGATTATCAGACAGCCTTTTCCAGGTTGACCTGCGGCCTTCTTTTAGATTATTTAATGTCTGCAGCAAAGGCTTTCCTCCTCCTATGGTATTGGCCAGCCTTACAATGGCCCTGCCGTATCTTGTTGTGTCCTCCACAGGATCTGTAAGTACTACTCTTGAAAGCAAAGCCAGATTGGTGTTTTTGCTTTTTGATTTTTTAGAAGCATGGCCGTTAACTAAGATAAAAGAGTCGTATTTCTCCACAGAAATAAAGCCGTTTGGGTTTGTGCAGAAAGTCCTTACCAAATCATTATAAGTTTTTGTATATAGCCTGAACTTTGCATCATACATTATGTTTTTTATATTCTCATATAATCCGGCAGGGAATTCCAGCCTTACGCCAACATCAATAGGGCCGTAGTTATATTTTACATTTAATTCCTCTGATTTTTTCCTCAGCCAATAGGCTCCTGCCCTCCCAGGTGCTGCAATAAGATATTTTACAATGAATTTTCCTTTATCAGAATTTAAAATAAATTTTTTCCCTTTTCTTTTTATATCCAAAACCTTGGTATTCAGCCTGAAAACAATTCCCTTGTTTTTTATTTTCATATAAATATTGTTCATTATTCCGGGCAGTTTATCTGTGCCTATATGCCTTTGTTTTCCTGCAACAAACTCAACGCCGTGTTTTCCAGAAATCTTTCTTAATTTTTCAATATTCTTAATATCCAAGCCTGAATAGCCTTCATCCAAGCCTGATTCAGTGAACAAGGAATCAATCTTTTTTATCCTTTTTTCTATTTCACTATCTGTTCTTTTAAAAGAAGAAGCATCCCCTCCTATTTTAGGTGTAAGGTTAAGTTTCCCATCTGAAAATGCGCCTGCCCCTCCCACGCCGCAAAGCCTTGAGTTTCTTTTGCAAGGCTCTTTACCCTTATCTATAACTATTGTCTTTAAGCCTGAACCAGCCAATTCATAAGCAGCAAACAAACCTGCCGGCCCTGCCCCTATTATCCCTACATCATAATCCATAATATAACCCTACATCATAAAAATTTACAGGTTTATAAAGTTTTTTTATAAAAACAAATATTTATAAACTTAAAAGTGGTCACATAGATAAAAGATGGATAAAACCATAAATGAATTATTATATAAACTAAAAAAAGAAACAAAAAGGAAAAAAATAGAGCAAGAAATAATTCCTGGCTTAAATAAAATAATTAAAAAGGCAACTCTAAAGGATAAAATAAAGATATATGAAGGAATTATTGAAAAAATGAAAAAGGGCTATATCAAAGGCATAGAACCTCCTGAAATCTTCTTTAACTTAGCAGACGTTTATCATAGACAAAGCAAAAAATATAAAGAGATAGAAACTCTTGAGCTTGCAATGAATGAATATATGAAAGAAGGAATATATCATGACCTTGAAAGAGCCATTTCTGTCGGAATAAAATTAATAAAAAAAGAAGAAAATAACCCAAAAATACTTGAAAAAATAGGAATGTGCCATAAAGAACTTAATGAAAAAGGGGATGCAATAAACATGTATAAAAGAGCAGCAGGATTATATGAAAAAAGGAAAGATATAATAAAAGCAGAGGGATGTTATGAAGAAGTGGCTGAACTTCAGGAAAGTACAAAAAATCATCCTCTTGAGGATATTCTGAACACTTATGAAAAAATAAATGAGCTAACAAATGATAAAGAAAAAAAGAAACTCCTTGAGAAAAGGATTAGAGAGATGAAAACAGAGATTCTTCTTAAAGGAAAAGATATAAAATATAATATAAAAGAACTAGACACAATAATTGTTAAAGAAATTGAATTTTATATTAAAACATCAGGTATAAAATTGGATGAAAATATAGTTAAAAGAAAACTCGATAATATAATCAGGGAAATAGACGGTTCACATAAAAAATATATTAAAAACACTCTAAAAATAAAGAATGAAGAAAACATATCTGTTATAAAAGTCCAGACCATGTCAGCCCCTCCTTTTGGAATTCATTAATATTAATATAAAACAAGGGCAACTTATTTAAACAAACTCTTATTCTGTTTAATATGGTAAACTATAATATAGTTAAATATTGCAGATTATGCAAAAAAAGGTTCGTGGTTAAAAAAGAGGAGTCTAAAAAGAAATACTGTAATAATTGTCAATTAAAAATAGACAAAGGAGAAATAAATGAATGGGGGTGAAAAAATGAAAGGAACTGTAAAATTCTTTAATAATATGAAAGGATACGGCTTTATAGCTGGAGAAGACGGCAAAGAGTATTTTGTTCATCAAACAGGATTAAAAGAAGGCGTTTCTTTAAATGAAGAAGATTCTGTTGAATTTGAAGTTGAGAAAGGAGACAGAGGCCCAAAGGCAGTCAATGTGACTAAAGAATAGATTTATTAAAATTCTTATAAATAAGTTTTTTAATTCACATAATCTTTTTTATTAATTTTTTATAAACTATTACATAAGAATAAGCCAGATAATGATTATAAGCAAGATAAAAAAATTTATAAATCCTGTATTTATTAATTAATATATATGGGGGTTTTGGATTTTATTAATGAACTTGAAAATTTTGTTCCTATATTGAGGACACTGATAATAATTGTTTTATTAATTATATTCTTTGGCATTATCTTGAATTTCATAAAAAAAAGATTGCTCTCAAAAGCAAAGACTAAAAAACAAATATCAAATATTCAGATATTTTCTCAAATGGCTAAATATATTTTTATACTCATAGTTTTATTATCTGCTATTTTTTCATATTCTGGCTCATGGTCTGGTCTAGGATTAAGTGTTGGTCTATTATCTGCTGCTCTTGGATGGGCTCTGCAGAAACCAATAACAGGTATTGCAGCATGGATGATGATTGTAATGAGAAGGAACTTTGAGATAGGCGACAGAATTATTATAGGGACTGTAAAAGGAGATGTAATAGATATAACTTTGACACATGTTTATATAAAGGAAGTAGGGGGGATTGTTGCAGGCGAGGAAAGGTCAGGAAGAATAATTATGATTCCAAACTCAATATTATTTGAACAGAATATAATAAACTACACCTCAAAATATGAACTTATTCTGGATCAGGTTCCTGTCACAGTAACTTATGAGAGCAACATGGACAAAGCAATAAATATTGCATTAAAGGCTGCTAAAAAACATACAACTAGTTTTATTGAAAAAAGCAATAAAGAGCCTTATGTAAGGACTTATTTCGAGCCCTATGGGATGAGGGTAAGCGTAAGGTATCTTGTTGATGCAAAAAGGCTGCAGGAATTCTCAAGCCTGATAACAAAGGAGATATATGACAGGATAAAAGAAACCAAAGACGTTGAAATAGCTTATCCACATACAGAAATCTTATTCAAGGATAAAACAAAAAGATTCACATAATTATTTGTTTTTCTTAATAACTCTCCAGCTTTTTAATTCTTTCAGCTAAAGGAGGGTGTGTTGAGAACAGATTATTAAACCAGCCTTTTTTCAGGGGATTGCTTATATATAATAAGGCTGTTGCCGGGGTTGCATATTTCACTGGCTTGTTTTGATTCTGAATTTTTTTCAAAGCATTAATTAATCCTTTCGGGTTCCTTGTCAGTAGTGCTCCTGAAGCATCAGCAAGATATTCTCTTTTTCTTGATATTGACAATTTTATTAATTGTGCTATAAAAGGCGACAATATAGCCAGAACAACCCCTATCAACATCAAGATTAATCCTAAATTCCCTGAATCCTTATTTCTCCTGTTTCCTGAAAACCATAAGCTCCTGAGGAAAAAATGGCTTAATAATGCGACAATCCCGACCAAAACAACTGCAAGAGTCATCAGCCTTATATCATAATTTTTTATATGGGACATCTCATGCGAGATAACACCTTCAAGCTCTCTTTTATTCAATAATCTTCTTGCACCTGTTGTAACAGCAATCGCAGAAGTCTCAGGGTTTCTTCCTGTCGCAAATGCATTTATGGAAGGGTCATTTATCAGATAAACTTTTGGCTTGGGCATTCCTGCTGCTATTGAAAGACCTTCAACTATATTTGTTAACTCAAGGTCATCTTCCCTTGTTATCTCTTTTGCATTTGACAAAGCTAAAATCTGTTTGGAGCCTGTGAAATAAGCTATCAGTGTCCATACCACGGCTATAATCAAAGCCAATCCCAGGCCTACATAAGGATCCCCCCATACAAAACCAAAAACTAATCCAAGAACACTAACTAAAACCATAAAAAAGAATATCAGAAAATAGGATTTCCATTTGTTTACAGAAATCTGATGGTATAGCTTGGACATTTTTTTCTAAAAACTAAAACTCAACCTTCACAGCCTTTCTTTCCCCTTCAGGTGCTCTGAAGAACTCCATTTTCTTAAATCTGAATAAATTTGCAATCATGTTCGTAGGGAAGGTTTCTATTGAATTGTTCAAAGACATCACCGTATCATTATAAAACTGCCTTGAATAAGCCACCTTGTCTTCTGTTCCTGAAAGCTCTTCCTGCAGCTTTAAAAAATTCTCATTTGCCTTTAACTGGGGATAGTTTTCTGCAACTGCAAAAAGGCTTTTCAGGGCCCCTGTCAGCATATTGTCTGCTTTTGCTTTGTCTGCTGTTTTATCTGCCTTTAACAAAGCAGCTCTTGCTTTTGTTATATTTTCAAGAACTGTTTTTTCATGCTTGGCATATCCTTTAACAGTTTTTACAAGATTAGGAATCAGATTTGCCCTTCTTTTTAATTGAACATCAATCTGTGAAAAACCATTCCTTGCCCTGTTTCTTAAAACCACTAATTTATTATAGCTTGCTATTAAAAATAATACAACCACAGCAGCAACAATCCATATTATTAACATTGATATTTCCATTTTCTGCCCCCTTTATTCAAATATTATTTCGTATTAAATAAAAAAACTCTTTTGTTTATAAATTTTAAGTTTTTTATTTGGAAAAAACAATTCAAAAATACAAACATTTATATATTTAATTTCACAGTGATTGCGCAATCATTTGTTTTTTCTAAAAACTGAGAGGTGGCGAAAAAATGACCAAGAAAAAAGCTAAAACAACAAAAAAGGCCAAGACAAAGAAAAAATCAACTAAGAAAAAAAAGAAATGAGGTGGTGACAAATGTCTGAAGATGATTTTGATGATGAACCTTTAGAAGATGAAGACAACGAAGACGATGATGAAGATTATGGTGGAGATGACGACGAAGACTGGTGAATAAACACTTTTTCTTTTTTATTTTTTTAATTCTTTTGAAACTCTTTCAATCAATAACCATCCTTTTTTTAAGTTTGTATTTATTTCTTCAGTTAGTTTTTCAATATATTTTTTAGAAAGATTCTCAAATGGAAGATAAATAACTTGAGAGGTTTTTGCTTCTATTATTATATTAGGGCTTGTTCTTTTTATTGAAGTTTTTTTCCAGCCTGATTTCCTGAAGACGTCAGCAAGAAGGTTTGCTTTTTCAATATTTACTGCTCTTATATGAATTATGGGCCCTTCTGCCCTGAGCCATCTTCCTTTTTCCTGCAGAGAATATAATTCATTGATTTTATTTTTATTTATCAAATCATGATAATTAAGAAACCATTCTGTATTTTTTTTAATCAGCTTTGGCTTTAAAATTTTGACTCTTCCACTGCAGCTTGATGTTGTGAAATACTCTTTTTTATTATTTATTAAACCCATAAGTGGTTTTATTTTCTCGTCTATAGAACCCTTTTTTGACTTGTCTTTTTTGCTTAAGATATCTGCTTTTTCCTTCTGAAATAAATATTCTTCCATAAATAAAAATAATTTAATTTAATTTAAAAATATTTTTTATTTATTGAGAGTTTCTTCAATCTTTCTTATTCTTTCTGAAAGAGAGTCAATATTTTCCTCTGGTGGCATGTTTCCTATGAAACCTCTACCTAAGCCTCTTCCACGACCAAATCCTAAGCCTCTTCCTCCTGGAAATCCTCTTCTAAGGCCATATCCAAAAAAGCCTCTGCCTAATCCTCTTCCTCTGCTATAAGTATCTGCTGGTGCACAATAACCCATTCCTCTTCCGGTCATGGGCCCCTGTCCGTTTGGTCCTGTCCTGTCATATCCCGGCATATTTTCACCTCCTATTGTTTTTTAATTTTTTTACAAAATTTTTCAGCTTTTTGTTTGTATCTGAACTTATAAAATGCTCAATAAGGCAAGCCTCTTGTAATGCTGTTTTATTCTCGACTTTCAGTATTTTTGTTAAAAAATCAAGCAAGGTTTTGTGCTTGTCATAAACCTTTCTGGCTGTTTTTTTACCCTTTTCAGTAAGCTTTATCTTTCCATATCTTTCATTTTTAACTAAATCTTTTTTATTGAGTTTTTTCATGGCCTCACTCACACTTGGCAAACTGATGTCAAGGAAAACAGATATATCCTTTACACCAACATTTTTTTTCTCTTTTCCAATAAGATAAATTGCCTCTAAATAATCCTCATTGCTTTTTGTAAGTTTCATTTTTTGTATTTAACATAAATTTTCTCTGCCTCACCACAACCAAGAGCAAGGTCATATCTATTATTAATAGTAATATATCTGAGGCCCAAATGGAAAAGCAGTTTTTTTCTTTATGATTGTTTTTTCTCTAATGCCCATATTTTCTAATCTTCTTCTAAAACCTCTTCCATTATGAAAAGAATGTACTTCAGCCTCTTCTTTATACTTTAATTCTGTTAAAGGTATTGCTTTATCAATATTATCTTCTAAATCTTCTGCCATATAGTTAGGTAAACCTAACTTGTATATAAACCTTTTGAAATAATAAGGTTTAAAAAGGATAAAAATAAGAAAAAAACTATAAAAATGAGAATATGCCCTAAATGCAAAAGCACTGATGTGGAAGCTGACTTATCTGCACAATCCTATGGAAAAGGCTCTTTCTTCAACCAGTATAAATGCAATAATTGCGGCTATACAGGAATATTCTTTCCTGAAATAAAAAAGAAAAAAGATTAATCCTCTTTATATTCCTTATCAACAACTTCTTTAATTCCTTTGGCTTTCTTAGGCCCTATGAGGTCTATTTTCTGCAATTGCTCTTCAGAGGCGTTTATTATTTTTTTAACAGTCTTAAATTTTTTTAGTAATGGCCTTGCAAGCTTGGTCCCTATATTCGGCAAAGCACTTACTAAATACTCCTGCTGCTCTTTTAAAGTCTGGGGCTTTAAAGTATGATAAACAAACTCCCTGTCTTCATCCTCCTGCATTCTTTTAGCTATTATGTGCATCAATGATGCAGTTTCATAAGGAGTTTTTGTCTGCAGTATAGGAATGCCGTAGCTTACAGAGATGGTTGCAAGCATGCCTCTTATTGCATTTGGATGAATTTTTCTCAAAGAAAATATATCTTCCTCTCCTTCAATTATAAAAACAGGCTTTTTGTATTTTTTCAGTTCTTTTGCCTGCTTAAGTATCCTGCCGTCTATTATGGAATCAACAAAATCAGTGCATGTTTTATATTCGACAGCAACATCCCCTCCCAGTAAATAATCCCCGACCTCTAAGTTTTTCAGGCCTATATTAACTCCGAATTCGACAAGTTTTTTTACAATAAGGGAATTCCTTTCCCTATGGTCAATATAAATGACTATTTTTTTTTCTTCAGTTTTATTATTTTTAATCTCATTCATATTCTTCTTCTTTGTTTTTTTCCTTTCTGGAACATCATCAGAAAACTGCTCCAATACCCTATCATATAAAAGTTTCTTCCTTAATAATTTTATCGCCCGGTACATCCTTTTTTCCTTGTGATGCACAACCCACCCATAAGTTTCATCCCTTGTGCCTTTTGATATCAATACAACAAGCCTGCCTTTCTCAAGCCTTCCTGTCCTTCCTTTTCTCTGTATTCTTCTTATCACAGAAGGTATAGGCTCATAAAATATTACAATATCAACAGAAGGTATGTCCAGGCCTTCCTCGCCTATGCTTGTTGAAACCAGTATATTAAACTTATCTTCCCTGAATTTATCAAGAACCTCTTTCTGGTTTTTTTGTGTCAAACCTGTATCTTTCTTTTTCGCCTGCCCCACAAACAGGCTTGCTGTTGATATCTTATTAAGCTCCTCAACAATCTTAACTCCTGAATCCCTGTATTCTGTGAATATTATTATCTTTTTGTTTTTATTGTTTTCAATTATCTCCTTTAATTTTGTCAGTTTTGGATGCTCTATGTTTTTTTCAATCAGTTTTCTTGTCCTTATTATTGCAGATTTGAAATATATGTCCTGCAAAAGGTTCTTTACTGCCCTTGTCTTGCCTTTCTCTGCCTCTTCCTCAACTTTCTTAAAATATTCATTCAGGGCAGCAAGGTTCTGCGT
Organism: Candidatus Woesearchaeota archaeon; assembly: GCA_016928115.1. Taxonomy (GTDB): domain Archaea; phylum Nanobdellota; class Nanobdellia; order Woesearchaeales; family UBA9642; genus JAFGLI01. The sequence goes on from JAFGLI010000007.1 coordinate 99,829, forward strand.
CTCTATTAAGTCAAGGGCATGATAAGCCTTCAGTGCCTCGGCTGTCAAAGAAATAGACTTCCATATCTCAGGGCTTTTTTCACCTTGCGCCACTTTCCCCTGCAAAGAGCCCTGGAAATTTATCAGTGCTTTTTTTGTATAAGAATCAATACGGCCGTATAAAAATCCCATCTGCTTGATTTGTTTAAGCTTATTTTTATAGCAGATTTTCAGGGAAGAAATTATGTCATTGAATGCCTCAGGAAGCTCAACCATTATCCTGTCCATATCCACTTCCTGTATATAAGGCTTCACATCAGGGTCGTTTTCTGTCCTTACCTCTATCTTCTCAATAAAAAGGTTCCTGCATGTCTCTTTTATGGATTCAAGATTATCCCCGGGGCTTGCAGTCATTGCCATGATTCTTTCATAATTGGCTTTTTTATGATACTGCTGGGCTATCCAGACATAGGAATATTTTTTCACAGCCCTGTGAGCCTCATCAAAACCTATTAATGAAAACTTTTCTAAAGGAACATATCCTGAGATTATATCATTCTCAACAGTCTGGGGTGTTGCAAAAAGGATTTTCTTGCTTTCCCACAATTCCTTTCTTTTTTCAGGGGAAGTCTTTCCTGTCAGCTCAGCCATATTGTCTTCTTCAACATTAAAGTATTTTTTAAAGACATAATAATACTGGTCTATTAAAGGTTTTGTAGGCCCTAAAAGCAGAATCTTGGACTTAGGATAAACATCTAATCTGTGGGCAGCAGCCATAAGAAATATATTGGTTTTCCCCAATCCTGTGGGCAGAACAACTAAAGTATTATATTTTATACAGCTCCCGAATATAGTCTCCTGATAGAGCCTGGGCTTAAAATTCTTAATCATATATTAGATAATAAAAAAGATGTTTATAAATATTTTTGGGATAGTTGTCTTGTGAGAACTTATAATAAACCAACACCATTAATCCTTTTCAGCAAGATATATAAACAAAGACAAATTAATAATCTTAATGAAAAAAACAACTCATTCAAACATATGGAAAAATAAACCATCTGAAAAAAGTGTTTTTGTAACTGAATTCTTTGATCATGCCCTAAAATTAATTGAATCAGATAAAAAGAAAAAACAATTCTATGAAAAAGTCCAGCTTCCAGATGAAAAAGTCATTTCCTGCCCGAGAAAAAAAGATAAATCCCAGCCTCATTTATATTATTATCTAACCAAAGACTTTGAATACATGGTCCCACATTATTTCTTTGATAGAAAAGAACTAGAAACTGTATTAAGTCAGTTTTTTAGAGATATTAAAATAAATACAGTTGTTAAAAAATCAAATAAATTTGGAAAATTCTTTTTTGTAGAAGCAAAAGTATAAATTTCTTATAAGAATAAAAAGAAAAAAAGAAAAAAAAGAGGAATTTACTTTCTTCCTCTTGCCATCTTGGCTCTTGAAATGTCTCCGTTTTTGTCTACAAAATACAGGTAACCTGATTGTTTCTTGACTCCTGCTCTTGCTACTTTCTGGGTTCCTTTCTTTGCTTTTCTTCCTCTTGCCATAGTAGCTCTGGAAACATCTCCGTTTTTATCTACAAAGTATAGATATCCTTTTTCTTTTTTCACGCCTACTTTTGCTACTTTTTCTGCCATTTTATTTCACCCCGTAATTTTTACCTATTGATAGAATTTATAGGCAATATATTACTATAATATAGAGGATATTTATAAATTTTATTATTTTTCCCGTGTAAACCCCGTCTAAAAAACAGAATAATTATTAAAAAAGATTATTTTGTCTTTGAATATATAAAGAAAGAAACTATAACTGAAAGAGAAAATGCACCGAATAAAGCCCATATATTACCATACCATATTAATACAGAATATAACAATACTGTGAAAAATGAGACATAAAAAAGCAGCCTTGAATTCATAAATATATTTAAACCTGTATTATGAGGTAAAGGAAGCAGTGTAAAAACTGCTATAAGCAGGTTTATAATTATTGCATACTTAAACAGTGAGGAATTGGTTATTATATATAAGGGCTTAAGCAAAAAAGCAATGAATATATTAGACATAGGCCCTGCAAGGGAGATAAATGCAAGTTCCCCGTAATTAATGCCATAAGGGAATTTGCCGAGCCTGAGCCTTTCCACAATATCTATTTCAATAACTCCCGGCAAAACCAAAGGCAGTGTTCCCATGCTTACAAAAGCAGTAATTAGAGAGAACAACAAACCTATAAGCCAGTATTTGTATGTGGCAACATAGCCCCTTAACACAGAGATTGCTTTTTGCAAAGAAACATGAATAAAAAAGCTTATTCCTGTGATTATTAAGGAAGAGGTTAAGACAAAAAGCACATTCCCGAAACCCAGACTTAAAGGAAGAAAAGAGAATATAAAAGCCATAAATATTATTGAAATAAAAATTTCTTTTGTCTCTTGATTTGTATATCTGAAGAATTCCCTTAATTCATCTAGCATATTGATTTATTTTTTGTTTTAAGATATATAAAGTTTATGAATTATTTTGTTTTTTTAAAACTCCCTCATAAGTATATTTTTCATAGCATTTCCCGCATGCAACCCCGTATAAGTCCTTCCCTCCTGCAACAACCAATTCTTCAAGTGGCTTTTTCCTGAAGCCGTATCTTGCCTCCATATTCCTGCACAATTCACAGGTGGCATACTCATAATGAACCTCATCCGCCATGTCTATCAGGTATTTCATCTGCCCGAAATAATTCTGCCTGTAGTCAAGATTCAAACCATTACCGAAAACATGCATATCCATCTCCTTCAGAAGTTTTTCAATTACCCTCACAATACCTATTGATGTCTCTGTCTTTCCTGAAAAGAATTGTAATTCATCTATAAAAACAGCATGTATTTTTTTGTTTTTAGCTTCATTTATATACTCAATTATTTTCTCAGGCAGCTCATCAGAAATCCTTATTATTTTTTCCTTATAAGTTAATGTACTCCCCGGATGGCTTTTCAGCAGGTTTATTTCGCTCTCATTTTCCGCATATCTTGTGTCCCTGCCTGAGCCTATAAGAAGGGAATTATAAACAGAATAATTTATCTGTGCTTTCCTGGCCAGCATCTTAATAGTCTTGTTTGAGAACATGCAGCCGGTCCATAACTCAAATTTTCCAGGAGATAATATCCTTCCCATTCTTTCCCTCCCCCACCTCTCCTTTTTATGATTAAAAAACAATTAAAGAAAACAACAATAAATATATAAACATTTTGATTGTCTTATAATTTTAATCAATTAATAATTTTAAATTATTATAACCTCCTATTTCAAGAGAATAGTCTCCTTTTTCAACCTTCTCCAGAACATCTCTGAATTCATCTACTGCCTCAGGTATGTTTTTATAAGGCTTTTCATTAAAATAACTATGCCCGAACCCTTCAAGAGATATATTTATTCTCAATCCTGCCTTTTCCCATTCATCAAGGCTTAATGTTAGAAAGGGTTTTGTTTTGACTATAATTTTCTCAAGATTAAACTGTATATTGAATTCTGACTTTATTCTACTTTTAACCCTGTCTTTTGTTTGTAAAACATTTGCCATATTACATCAATAAGAGAAGAGAACCGGATTTATAAATTTTTATAATAATTAAATGAAAAAATTACAGTTTTCTTTTTGTATTTGAAATTATGTCAAACAACCCTTCCTCATGGCCTGCTCCAACAACAACCAGAATCTTTTCTTCAGGGAAGTTATTTATTAAAAACAGGATTCTCTTTGCCATAACTTCATTCCTTTCCTCAATAAGAACCTTATGGATTCCGGGGTATCTTTTCTTAAGGTAAACAAGGATTTTCTTTATAATTTCCTTTTCAGGGACTTTAGAGAGACTTATTTTATTTGTTTCAAATCCAAATTCTTTTCTCATAAAAGGAGCTCTTAAAAAATCCCAGATAAGCCTTAATTTTTCCCTGAATGAAAATTCTTTTGATAGTCTTCTTATTGTGACAGCAATATCCCTGTCTATTAAATACACTCTGAGCTTGTTCTCTTTAGCCAATCTGACTGCATGGAGCATATCAGAGCCCGGCTCAATCCCCACCAGCCTTCCAAGCTTTTGCTGTAATATGTGTCCTATGAGCATAAAAAAATAGCCAAACAAACCAAGGGATAAAATATTTGAAGGGCTTAAAGAAGGCTTCGCCTTAGACATCAGCCCATGCAGCCTGCCTGCATCCAATTCAACTGCAACATGCTTCGGCTTTTGCTTTTTAAAATAATCATTAATTTCTTTTATAGACTGAGCAGCAATATGACTTGTCCCTATTATATCTGTATTTTTATAGGACTTCATTTTAGAATTATTTTAAGCCAAAGAAATCATCAATGTCTTTTATCTTCTTCTTGTTGCCATAAGGCTTTCCATAAACTTTTATATTCTCAGCTATACTGTGGTTTGCCCTTGTCTCTATATTGCTCTCAACCAAATATTCTCTTACTTTCCTTACTAAGTATTTCATGTCTGAAAAACAAAACCTTTTGGAGCACAACCCGCACAGGCAGCAGTACTTATAAAATATCTCAGCCCTGTTGGTCAGATTTTCATTCTTTATAAAAAGTGCTTTTGCCCTTGGAGAGACAGTCTCTTTTCTCAATGCCCTGAAAACCGGGCAGTCCTCCCTGTTTAAGCCTGTGAACGAGCATGGCTTGATATGCTTCTTTATCTCAGCTATATCCATCAGCCCTATATTCTCATTTTCCTCTTTATTTTCAATAATGTCTTTTTTCTTGGTCATTTTTATTATTTATAATCCAAAACTTCTCCCCTGTTAAGTATATTATTATAGTCGTATTTCTCCTTCAGCCTCATCATTTTCCTTTTGAAGATCTGGGGAGTATACTCTTTTTTCAGTATGCCGTAGCCATAGTTTGAGCTTACATTTCCCTGGTGTTTATTTACCAGTTCATACATCTCCTCCCTCAGGTTCTTCTGCTCCTGGTTGAAGAAGCAGTGGATTGTGTTGTTGTATAAAGAGCCTGCTATGGGTATTTCGTTTGTGTTCAGCCATTTGAACAAGTCATAAGTCTGATCAATAGGCAAAGAAGGGTCATCCCTGTATATATAGCCCTTATCAGCAAGAAGATTCTGGATGCCCAGGATTTTATTCCTCAGCTTTTTTATTTTAAGGGGCTCTATTACAGAGCCTTTGTTGTTTTCATACTCTGCAATTAAATGGTATCCTTCACCGAGGTCAAGAAAAACAGATGAAATATTATCAAAAAGGACCAGAGATATTAAACCTTCTTTTTTTTCAATCTCTCTCCACTTAGTTATTAACTGAACAATATCCTCGAAACCAAATAAATCCATACTGACATTTTCAATATTATTTGCCAGTTTTAATTTTGCGCTTGCTATTGCCCCTATGCATCCTTCTGTGCCTATGAAGTTCTCAAAATCTTCTTTATTGTTAATATTATAATATTTGCCTGTCCCATCCAGAACCTCCAGTTCTGAAACCCAGTTCATGGCCCTCCTGTATTTAAACGCCCTGAAACCATATTTATTCAGGGCCAATATTCCTCCTATTGTGGAAGCGCTTTGCTCAGGAGTTAGTATAGGGAAAGTTAATTTATATTTTGACAAAAACCTGTTAAGGTTCTCAACAACTATGCCCGGCTGCAGCCTTATGAATTTATCCTTGTTTTCATATTCAAACTCAATAACTTTGTTCATCCTGCTGAAATCCATTATATAATTATTTGTTCCTATTGCAGAGCCCACGCAGTTGGTTCCTGCTCCCCTTAAAGTCAGGGGCATATTTATCCTGTTGCAGTAATTTATTATCTTCTGTATTTCATTGACTTTTTTAGGAAAAACTACTAGGGCAGGCCTTCTTTCAAGCAAAGACGCATCTATTGAATAAGCCTCCAAGTCCTCGTCGGATTCCAGCACATTGTTTTTTCCAACTAATTTTATCAGGTGTTTGTTCATTTTTACTCCTGTATTATTGCATCTGAAAGCTCTATTATCTCCTTGTCTGTATTGTTTATTTTTTTAAGATGGAGATAAGTTAAAGGGTCTATGACTATTATTTTTTTTGTTTTTATCTTTTTAAGGCTTTCCTGAGCCATTTTATCAGCAATCTCGGGGTTGTTGTATATTAATGAGCCAAAATCACAGAAGATATTTTTTGAAGACAAATCATCAACAATATAGCCTGCTTTCTCAAGCAGTTTCCTGGGTTCATTGTTATTTATAAAATCATCCAGTATTGCAGAACTTATCAAAGAGACTTTCTCAGAAGGAAACCTTCTTATCCTGCTGAGGTTATTATATATAAATGCAGCTATATGCTCTGTATTTATATCATAATAATTATTGAACATCTCAAGGCATCTCGGGCAGTTGGTTATTATTTTATTTACAGGATGTTTTTCAAATATGCTTTTATTTTTGTTCATAATATTAATAAAATCCTTTTTATAGCCGTTGTTTAATAATAAAGCCCCGCAGCATTTCAGGTCAGTGATTAATGTGAAATTTATTTTTGTATTGTGTAATAATGTTTTGTAATTCTCAACCTGTTCTTTCAGCAATCTCTCAGCTATACAGCCCGGGTAATAGAGAACATGCTCTCCTTTAAAGCTTTGTTTTATCCTTGTTAAAAATCCCATCTGAAACACCAAATAAATCCTAACAAAAATAAATAAAGAACAAAGATTAATAAATATTTTGTTTCTTTTAACTAATTAACTATATTTAACATATTAATAGTAGCTTTAATGGCTGCATTGGTTTGGTCTGAATCAACACCTCTGGTTTTAAATCTTTCTCCTTTTTCCCAGGTTATTGCTGTTTCAACTAATGCATCAGTCATTCCTCCGGGAGGTATGCTCACAGAATAATCAACTAAATCAGGAAGAGATTTATCTATTTTAGAATATATTTTCTGAACAGCTTTCATAAATGCATCGTACTGGCCGTCCCCATTAGCTGATTCTTCATAGGTTTGATTATTAATTTTTAACTTGACTCTGGCATAGGGTTGTTTCTTTGGATTTAAATGAAGGTCAAAATCAATAATTTCTACTTTGTGTCTGAGAGGCGTACCTAATATATCTGCCACAATATAAGGTAAATCTGAATTGGTAATCTTCTGTTTCTTGTCCCCTAATTCCACTACTTTTTTAACTACTTTCTCCAAAGTGTTTTGGTCTAATTTTATCCCTAATTGTTCCAAATTTTTCTGTATATTTGCTTTTCCAGAAGTTTTTCCCAATGCATACTGTCTTTGTCCGCCGAACCTTTCAGGCAAAATCTTATTATAATAAATATTGCCTTTTTTGTCTCCGTCAGCATGCACTCCACATGTTTGAGTATAAACATTTTTACCAACAACAGGCATATTTGAAGAAACCTTTACTCCAGATATAGTTTCTACTAATCTGGATAATTCATTAAGATTTTTTTCTACAACATTTAATTTATAATCCCCAAAATCATTAAGTGCAGCAACTATATTGGATAAAGGGCAATTACCCGCCCTTTCGCCTAAGCCATTCACAGTGGTATGAATTCTTTTAACTCCAGCCTTAATTGCATAGAGTGAGTTCGCAACGGCCAAGCCATAATCATTATGAGCATGAAAATCAAAAATATAATTATATTTATTAATAATTTCCCTGCAGTAATTATATGTTTCTTCAGGACTCCAGACACCCAAAGTATCAGGCAACATAACTCTTTCAAATCCTTTTAAATTATCTAATAACTGAAACACATAATCTTTAGAATTTTTTAATCCATTAGATACATCCTCTAAATAAACATTTACCTTTATTCCTTTTTCTTCTGCATATTTTATAGTTTTATTAATATCTTCAATATGTTTTTCAGGGGTTTTTTTAAGTTGTTTAGTTAGGTGTTCTAAAGAACCTTTACACAAAAGATTCATTCTTTTGCCCCCTGAGTCTTTAATCCAGTCAGCAGACTTTTTTAAATCAACAAAACCTAAAAATTCTATTTTATCTAAAAAATTATTTGTTTTGGCCCAGTTACATATTTTTTTTGCTGCTTCAAACTCCCCTTCTGAGGTTCTGGCACTTGCTACTTCAACAGCATCAACTTTAACATCCTCTAATAAATACTTTGTAATAATTAATTTTTCATCTACTTTAAATGAAACATCTGATGTCTGTTCTCCATCCCTAAGGGTTGTATCAAGGATTTTTATTTTTTTCATTTTTTAATTTAGTTAGTTTTTAATGCAAATACTCTTCTTTAGTGAGAAGCGTATTTATTTTATAATAGAAATAATACTAATTAGAATTAATTTAAAACATTTATTATTGGTTTTATTATATGTAATCATATTACATATAAATATATAATATTCTTTATAAATTTTGTGTTTATAGTTATTTTATTACTACTATAAAATAACAAAAAACGAAAGATTTATAAATATTAACTACTTCAAAGTACAAAATAAATAATAAATTATGATTTAATGAGGGAAAAATGATTGTTGAAAAAGAATTTTTGAAAAAAATCAAGCAGTTCAGGCTTAACAGTTATGAAGCAAAATTATGGGTTGCCTTGCTGTCAAGAGGTGCTTCTAGTGCAGGAGAGTTATCTGAGATAGCAGATGTTCCAAGGTCAAGAACATATGATGTTCTTGAAAGTTTAGAGAAAAAAGGATTTATAATAATGAAAATGGAAAAGCCAATTAAATATATTGCTATTCCTCCAAGAGAAGTTATTGAAAGAATTAAGAAAAGGATTAAGCATGATACTGATGTTAAATTAAAAAATATTGATAATATAAAAGAATCTGATGTTATTAATGAATTAAACAGCCTTTATAAGAACGGAGTTGAAATGGTTGAGCCTTCTGAAATCTCAGGCTCTGTAAAAGGAAGAGATAATATACACGACCATATTAATATGATGATTAAAGAGGCAGAAAAGTCAATTATTATTGTAACAACAACAGAAGGCCTGAAAAGAAAACTTGAATTTCTGAAAACTGAATTAAAAAGAGCAAAAGAAAGAGGAGTAAGCATAAGAGTTGCTGCCCCCCTAAACGAAAGCCATAAGGGTTTAATAAAAGAATTCAAAAACATAATTGATTTCAGACATATAGGAAATATTAAAGGAAGGTTTATATTAATTGATAGTGATGAATTAATTTTTATGATTATGGATGATGAGGAAATACACCCCAGCTATGATGTGGGTATATGGGTAAACACAAAGATGTTTGCAACCATACTAAAAGATTTGTTTGAGATAAGCTGGAAAAATATGGATGGTATTGAGAATTTTATAAAAGCATAATTATTTTGTTTTTAAAAAAATATTAATCTAACTCACCTCTTTTTCCCGGGAAGGTTCTATTTTTCTTGAGCCTTTCTGGGTTTTATATTTATTTATTCTGTAAATATTTATATAAATAATTTTTATTTTAAACAGATACACCTTTGTTTCCTTTGGAATTGTTGAACTTTAAAAAAGAAGATGTTTTAATTTAATATAATAATTCAGAATGAAAAATATATAAAATAAGTAAAAATCAGAAAATAAATTAAACAATCCTCTGAAAATATTAA